>CAZAET010000007.1:0-3853 GCA_964484215.1 uncultured Candidatus Planktophila sp.
TCCTCCTTAAGAGGCATAGTTAGCGAAAGGTAATCGAACTCAGAGCCACGTGTTTGCACAAAATCTTGCAAAGTCCCCGACGTGACCTCAATCGCAGAGTAATTACCTTCTAGACCCAGGAAATCAAAAGCAGCTTTATGTAAAACCGGAGATAACGAATGGGAAATAGGAGACCCTAATACCGCGCCTTTCATCACTCTTTACTCCTAAATTTGCCTGCTCGTAAATTCTTCTTGTATTCGACCTTCCAGTCATTGAACTGGTTGATATCGCTGGTGTATCTGGTATCAAATGGTGCGACAGTGATGAAATATAGCCAATCACCTGAAGCTGGATTGACTGCGGCGCGCAGAGCATCTGCACCAGGGTTATTAATCGGACCAGGAGGCAATCCGTATTTACGGTATGTGTTGTACGGTGAATTGAGCAAAGTTGATTGTGTGCTGAGAAAGATGCTCCCCCGTACTTTCTTCACATAATGAACAGTTGAATCGAACTGAAGTGGCATACCTTTGGCGAGTCGGTTGCGGATCACCTGAGAGATCTTGGGGAAATCCTCAGTATTTCCTTCAGCCTGAACTAGCGAGGCAATGATCAGCAATTGTTGCGGAGTGAATTTCTCCCTTGATGAGTAGAACCCGGCCGCCTTCATCTCTCTTGAAGCTCTATCAATCATGCTTTGCAAGGCCACCTTCGCTGATGTATCCGTTGCAAAACTGTATTGAGCCGGGAAGAGCAAACCTTCAATCGAGGAGAAGCCAGCTGGCTTGGTGACACTACTTAGAGCCTCAGAAACTTCTGACTTTGAAAAATCGGCCCTGTAGAACTGAGGAAGAATCTCAGAGAGCCAAGCACCTTCAAAAATATTTATAAGCCCGGTGATGCGCGATGAATCAAGAAGCTGATTGAGTGCTTCTGTCGCGCAAAGATTCAGATCAATCTCATGGTTACCAGGAGCGACTTTCTGGGAGCGGGAGTCTCCGACTGCAACCCGGAAGTATGCCTCGGAAGATTTCACAACGCCGGCCTCAAAGAGAGATTGAGCTATCTCAAATCCTGATTCACCTGATGCAATATTGATGTTGGCGGTGGTTTGCGCCGGAGAGCCGCAAGGGAAATCGGGAGCCGAACTGCCAGGAATTCGAACAAAATGTAAAGAGAGCGTCACGACCGCAACCAGGCCGAACGCTGAAAGAATTCGAGGGAAAGGTGAGTTATTCCAGAGTTTCACTCAGTAGCCCTTGTTCCAGAATAGCTACGGCAGCCATAGCGTCAATGAGTGATTTCGATTCACGCATCGATACTCCAGCTTCTTTCAACTTCTTCTGCGCACTCACTGTTGAAAGTCTCTCGTCTACTAGTTGAATCGGAAGGCTTGTCATGGACTGAATCTGCCCTACAAAAGCTTCAACTTTTTCAGCGCTCTCCCCAGTTTTACCGGACATATTCAGGGGCTTACCAATAAAGATTCGAATGGGCTCATGCTCAGCAAGAAGCGATGAAATATCAGTCATGAAGTTCTTCGATTTCGTTTCCAAGACACAAAGAGGTGAAGCGAGGATTCCGTCGGGATCGCAGAGAGCTACTCCTGTGCGGACATCGCCGTAATCGAAGGCGATACGTCGGCCTCGCATATGCGTTACTTACCAGATATGGAATCGGCGATGGCGACAAGAGCCGCTTGAGACTTCGATGCATTTGTTCCGCCACCTTGTGCGAAATCATCCTTACCGCCGCCTCCACCACCGAGGATTGTTGACCCAATCTTTACAAGCGCGCCTGCCTTAAGGCCAGTTGCCTTTGCTGCATCACTTACTGCAACCACGAGTACGGGCTTTCCGTCGTTGGCGCTAATAAGTGCAACGACAGATTGTGGTGCTCGACCTTTTAGGTCTAGTGCAATCTTGCGAAGGTCATCACCAGTTATTCCATCTGGAAGAACGGCTGTGACGGTCGTTGTTCCGTTAAGTACCTGCGCGGAATCAGCAAGGGCTCCGATTTGACCCATGGCCTGCGCAGAGCGAACCGCTGCAAGTTCCTTTTCGATATCTTTAATCTTATTAAGCAGATCAGAGATTCGCTCAGGAAGCTCTTCAGTTCGAGCGCCCTTGATGATCTCGGTGAGTGAATTCAAAAGAACATGTTCGCGAGCCAAGAACTTATAGGCGTCGACACCAACAAGTGCTTCAACGCGACGAACACCAGCGCCTACTGATGATTCGCTCAGCAGCTTCACTACGCCAAGTTGGCCTGAACGTTCGACGTGAGTTCCGCCGCAGAGCTCGCGAGCCCAATCACCAACGCTGACAACACGAACTTGGTCTCCATACTTTTCACCGAAGAGCGCCATAGCGCCAATCTTCTTTGCAGCATCTTGAGTCATCGTTTCAGCGGTAACTGCCAAGTTATCGAGCAATAGTGTGTTGACGCGAGATTCAACTTCATTAAGAACTGAATCAGGGACAGCACCTGTTGATGGGAAGTCGAAACGGAAACGCCCTGGTGAGTTTTCAGAACCAGCCTGCGTTGCAGTTTCTCCAAGAATTTCGCGGAACGCCTTATGAACCATATGCGTTGCGGTGTGAGCACGCGAAATAGCGTGGCGACGTTCCAAATCAATAGCAGCAAGTGCCTGCGAACCAGTTGTTACCTCTCCAGAGATAACGCGACCACGGTGAACAGAAAGTCCATTAACTGGAGTCTGAACATCTTCAATTTCAACAACGGCGCCATTGGAGAGAGTGATGCGACCGCCATCTGCAAGCTGCCCGCCACCTTCTGCATAGAACGGTGTGCGGTCTAGAACAATCTCAACATCTTGTCCAGAGACAGCTGAAGATACGCTCAAGCCATCGACAAGAACCCCATTAATTACTGATTCAGTTTCGTTATGTGTGTATCCAACGAATGATGAAGCTCCCTTTGAATCCGCAATTTTCTTGTATTCAGAGAGATCTGTATGCCCGCTCTTCTTCGCCTTGGCATCTGCCTTTGCGCGATCACGTTGTTCGTTCATGAGGCGGCGGAAACCATCTTCATCGACCTCAAGGCCTTCTTCGCGAGCCATTTCGAGGGTGAGATCAAATGGGAAACCGTAAGTATCGTGAAGCTTGAAGACTTCTTCTCCAGGAAGAATGTTCTTCTTTGTTGATTTCAACTGCGTTGATGCCATATCAAAGATCTGCGTTCCAGCCTTGAGAGTCTGAAGGAATGACTCTTCTTCAGCAACTGAGACCGCGAGGATGCGCTTTTGATCTGCAATAAGTTCAGGGTATTGAGGCCCCATTGCGCCGATTGCTGCAACGGTGAGTTCGGACATGATGGGATCGTTAACGCCCATTAAACGCATATTTCGAATGGTGCGACGCATCATGCGACGAAGCACGTAACCACGACCTTCATTGCCCGGAGTTACTCCATCACCAATCAACATCGCTGATGTTCGTGCATGGTCTGCAACTACGCGCAGTGAAACATCGGTGTTCTGAGACTTTCCATAATTTACGCCGGCAAGTGCAGATGCTTTCTTGAGAATCTGCATTGTTGTATCAATTTCATAGATATTTTCTACACCTTGCAACAGCGCTGCAGTGCGTTCTAAACCTAAGCCTGTATCAATGCTCTTTGCAGGAAGTTCGCCCAAGATTGGGTAACCATCTTTACCGCCACCTGCGCCACGCTCATTCTGCATGAAGACGAGGTTCCAGACTTCCATGTAACGATTCTCATCAGCTATGGGACCGCCTTCGACTCCGTATTCAGGTCCGCGATCGTAATAAATTTCAGAGCAAGGTCCGCAAGGTCCTGGAACACCCATAGACCAGAAGTTATCTGCCATATCGCGGCGTTGAAT
>CAZAET010000007.1:3953-16978 GCA_964484215.1 uncultured Candidatus Planktophila sp.
GTTGCAATTCCGCCTGGACCCATGTTGTTAGCCTACCTGACTTACTCCTTTGGAGGAGTCCAATCGATGGCAGCTTCCTTTCGTTGCGCAGGAGTAATTGGAGTTGGTGCGCCAGTAAGTGGGTCACCACCGCTTGCAGTCTTAGGGAATGCAATTACCTCACGGATTGAATCAGAACCAGTAAGAAGTGCACATACGCGATCAAGACCTAGGGCAATTCCGCCATGTGGAGGTGGGCCATAGTTAAAGGCTTCGAGCAAGAATCCGAACTTGCTCTGTGCTTCTTCATCTGAAAGACCGATGACAGTAAATACATCTTTCTGAATGTTGCGATCGTGAATACGAATTGAACCGCCACCGAGTTCAGTTCCGTTAAGGACGATGTCGTAAGCATAAGCAAGTGCAGATGCAGGATCAGATTTAAATGTTGCTGCATATTCAGGCTTTGGACCCGTGAATGGATGGTGAACTGCAGTCCATCCCCCGTTATCGGTTGGTTCGAACATCGGAGCATCAACTACCCAGACGAATTCCCACGCTCCTTGATTAATTAAGTTGCAACGCTTTCCAATTTCAAGGCGGGCTGCACCTAGAAGCTGCTGAGAAGATGCGCGGTCACCAGCAGCGAAGAAGATTGCATCTCCTGGCTTTGCGCCAACGAGTTCTGCGATTCCGGCCTGTTCTTCTTCGGAAATGTTCTTTGAAACAGGACCGCCTAGGGTGCCATCTGCGTTTACGAGAATGTAGGCGATTCCCTTTGCACCTCGCGCCTTTGCCCAATCCTGCCAAGCATCGAGTTCGCGTCGTGGTGAATCCGCTCCGCCAGGCATTACAACCGCGCCCACATATGGCGCTTGGAATACACGGAACGGAGTTGCCTTAAAGAACTCAGTAACTTCTGTTAATTCGTAGCCGAAGCGAAGATCTGGTTTATCAGAACCATACTTATCCATCGCATCTGCATAGGTCATATGTTTGATGGGAGTTGGGATGTCGTAACCAACAGCTTCCTTCCATACCTTGACCAAAATCTTCTCGGCAACGGCCAGGATGTCGGCCTGATCGATAAATGACATTTCGATATCAAGTTGAGTGAATTCTGGTTGGCGATCAGCGCGGAAATCCTCGTCGCGGAAGCAGCGAGCGATTTGGTAATAACGTTCCATACCGGAAACCATCAAGAGCTGCTTAAAAAGCTGCGGCGACTGTGGAAGTGCATACCAACTGCCTGGCTGCAATCGAACAGGAACTAGGAAGTCGCGCGCACCTTCAGGAGTCGAACGAGTCAGGTAAGGAGTTTCGATCTCAAGAAATTCAAGACTTTCCATCACGTTGCGGATTGCAGATGTCACCTTCGAACGAAGCCGAAGATTCGCAGCTGGTCCTTCGCGGCGAAGATCGAGATAGCGATAACGAAGACGAACTTCTTCAGAGATATCAACTTCACTTCCCGAATCAACTGGGAATGGAAGTGGTGCAGATTCGCTGAGAACTACAACGTCATCGCCCATAACTTCGATTGCACCTGTTGGGATATTTGAATTCTCATTTCCCGCAGGTCGTAGCGCCACTTCACCAGTAATTTGGAGGCACCATTCAGCGCGCAGCTGTCCAGCCATCTTTTCATCTCGAATAACGACTTGAACAGAACCAGTTGCATCACGGAGATCGATAAAGGCAACTCCGCCGTGGTCACGTCGACGTGCGACCCAACCAGCGAGGGTTACGGTCTGGCCTGCATGGGAAGCGCGAAGAGCTCCTGCATCCTGATTTCTTAACATTGTGAAAAGCCGCCTTTAATTGAGGGTGGATTACAACGAGAGAGCTCGCTGCAATTCCTCCTGTAATTGGTCAATCTTAACGGAGGTTGTTACTCCATCAGACATTCTCTTGAGATCAACGGCTCCTGCGCTGAGTTCGGCTTCACCCAAAACGATGACAAAGCGCGCTCCTGACTTATCCGCCGCCTTCATGGCTCCCTTAAGGGCTCTATCTCCGAAGGCAATCTCAGTTTGGATACCAACGTTTCGAAGATTCGCTGCAATAACCAGAGTCTGCTCTTTTGCACCCTCACCGAGAGGAATGATGAAGAGATCGGATGTGAACTCTTGGGATGGGACGGTTGATTCTGCAATGGCTGCTAAAAGCGCACGATCTACTCCGAGTCCAAAACCGATTCCGGAAAGTGATTGCCCACCCAGAGTTTCCATGAGGCCGTCATAACGTCCACCACCACCAATGCCACTCTGTGCACCGAGATCAGGATGTACGAATTCAAATGTTGTGCCTGTGTAGTAATCCAATCCACGCACCATCCGTGGATTGATGACAAATGCAATTCCCATTGCTGAGAGATACCTCTGAACATCAGCGAAGTTGGCCGCAGATTCAGGCGACAAGTAATCGAGTAGCAAGGGTGCCTTTGCCATTGCCGCCTGCATTTCAGGACGCTTGTCATCAAAAAGACGTAACGGATTGATCTGCGCACGAGCCGCTGTGGCTTCATCTAGATCAAGAGTTGCAATATATGAAAGTAAATCGACGCGATGAGCTGCGCGCGATTGCGCATCTCCAAGGGATGTAATCTCGAGGCGATAGTTCTTTAGTCCTAAGTTCTTAAAGCCACGATCGGCAATAGCAATAACTTCTGCATCGAGAGCTGCATCCTCGGTACCAATTGCTTCGATACCTACTTGGTAAAACTGTCGATAACGACCTGCTTGTGGTCGCTCAGCGCGGAAGAATTGACCTGAGTACCAGACCTTGACCGGAAGTTGTCCGCGATCAAGATTCTGTTCGATGACTGCACGCATGACGCCAGCCGTGCCTTCAGGGCGGAGAGTAATCGAGCGACCACCTCGATCTTCAAATGTGTACATCTCCTTAGAGACCACATCAGTAGATTCCCCAACACCACGACTAAAGAGGTTGGTATCTTCAAAGACTGGAAGTTCCATCAATTGATAACCAGCGCTCTTTGCAGGAGCGATCAACTGCTCGCGAACCCATTCGAATGACTGGGATTCAGGAGGCAGATATTCGCGGACCCCTTTGGGCGCTTGGATCTTCTCGAACTTCATGAGGTTAATTCTTTCAGATAAGGGTTGTTTTTTCGCTCGAATTTAATTGTCGTCTCAGGTCCATGTCCTGTCAGAACGCGTAAATCATCAGAAAGTGGCAAAACCTTTGACTTGAGAGTCTGCGTCATATCTTTTGCACTTCCAGTAGGTAGGTCAGTACGTCCTATGGAGCCGGCAAAGAGAACATCTCCACTAATCAAGATCTCGTCATTGATGGTGAACATTAAAGATCCTCGTGTATGACCAGGTGCATGGATTGCGGTGATATTCATGTCAAGTAATTGCAGAGTTGAACCATTCTTCAACTCCTGCACTTTCTTTGGTTCAGTGAAGTTCATGCCTTGAAGTTGAGTTATGAATTGTTCACCGTGTATTCCTGCAGGATCTGCGATGAATCTGCGGTCTTCTGAATGAATGTATGCAGGGATGTCGTAACCATCTGCGAGAGGAGTAATAGAGAAGGTGTGATCCAAGTGCCCATGTGTCAGCAGGGCCGCGACTGGCTTGAGCTTATGCTCTTCGATAATCATCTCGATCTCACGAGAGATATCAGGCATGCCCGGGTCAACGATGATGCATTCGGAGCCTGCAGAAGGGGCTATCACCCAGCAATTGGTCGCAAACATAGGCGCCGGAAATGAACGAACAAGCATCTATATGACCCAATTTCTAGCGTGGATTTACGACTCAAGGATGCACAGGGTACCTTTGACCACGTAAACACTCGCACATATCAACGAAGGTCGCGCTCACAACGAACCGGCCGACGCGCTGAAGGGGAAAAGCCATGACCGATATCAATCCAACTGCTCTAGCTCAAACACACTCCACACCAAGTGCTGCATCTGCACTCGTGGGAGACCCTTCACGATTTGGTCGCGTTGCCGAAGATGGCACTGTTTTTGTTCGAACCAACAATGGCGAGAAGCCGGTTGGTTCATACCCAGGAAAGACTGCCGAAGAAGCGCTCGCCTACTTCGTCCGTAAATTTGAAGCCCTTGCTTCAGAGGTTGCACTCACCGCAGCGCGCATCACAAGCGGTGCCATGGTTCCGCAAGATGCATATGAAGCGGTAAAGAAACTTCGTCAGCAAGTTCGTGAACTCAATGGAGTTGGCGATCTCGACGCACTTGCTGCATCCGTTGAGCAGATTGAGCCACTTATCGAAGGCCATCGCGAGGCGTATGAGGCAAAGAAGGCTGCTGAAACAGCCGCAAAGGCTGCCCGCCGCGAACAAATTCTCGTCGAAAAAGAGAAGATTGTCGCTGAAGCTGAATCTCTCGCTCTCTCTGAAAACTGGAAGGTCACTGGAGATCGCCTCAAGGCTCTACTTGATGAGTGGAAGGCTGCTCCTCGTCTCGATAAGAAATCTGATGCAGAATTCTGGAAGCGATTCTCAGCATCTCGCAATAAATTTGATAAGCGTCGTCGTACTCACTTCGCTGCGCTAGAGGCAACAGCTGGCAAAGTTTCAGAGGCAAAGACTGAAATCATCGCTGAGGCTGAGAAACTCGCAACATCTACAGATTGGGTTGCAACTGCTCGTCGCTTTAAGGTTTTGATGGATCAGTGGAAGGCCGCGGGCCGTGGCAAGAAGGGCGACGATGCAAAGTTGTGGGCTCGCTTTAAGGCTGCTCAAGATCAATTCTTCACCGCTAAAAATGCAGACCTTGAAAAACGCGAAGTTTCGATGGCTGCAAACCTCATTAAGCGCGAAGAACTCATCGTTCAGATCGAGGCGCTCGTTCCATTCACTGATGTGAAGCAGGCAAAGAACGCATTCCGTGAGCTCATGAATTCTTGGACAAAGATCGGCATCACCAATCGAGATAAGCGCGCAGCTCTTGATGCTCGTGTTTCTAAGGTTGAGGACGCAATTAAGGAAGCCGAGGCTGAGATCTGGCGTAAGACAGATCCGACCGCGAAGGCTCGCGCCGCTGAAGTTGTTAAGCAACTATCTGACTCTATTGAAAGCTACGAGAAGGCTGCTGCTAAGGCAAAGGCTGCAGGCAATGAGAAGAAGGCTAAGGAAGCCGCTGAATCTGCCGAAGCTCGTAAGTCATGGCTTGCAGAAGCCCAGAAGCATCTCGCTGAATTCAACTAATAGTTAATTCTTAGGTTCGATAGACGTCGTAGACGCCTTCGATACCGCGCACTGCGGCCAATACTGAATCAAGGTGCTTGGCATCTGCCATTTCAAAGGTAAAGCGTGAAATCGCAACGCGATCTTTTGAGGTACTAACCGCTGCGCTCAAAATGTTTACATGCTGCTCAGAAAGCGTTCTTGTTACATCCGCCAACAAACGGGCGCGATCTAGTGCTTCTACCTGGATGTTGACGAGGAAGACACTTGCAGCCCCTGCCAACCATTTAACCTTTACAACTCGTTCGCTCTGATGTGTGCGCAAATCAGATGCGTTGATGCAATCGTCGCGGTGAACGGAGATTCCTGAACCCTTGGTAATAAATCCCATGATGCTATCCCCCGGCACCGGAGTACAACAGCGCGCCAACTTCACGAGAACATCATCGACACCTTCAACTTCAATTGCACTCGATGTGCGTCTAGTGGCCTGAACTCCCGTCGGAATATTTTCAATGGTTGGTTCGGGATGAGAATCTTCGGCGCCCATCGACGCAACCAACTTGTCGATGATCGAAGCTGCTGAAACGTGGCCATCACCAACGGCGCTATAGAGCGCATCGATATCCGCATAATGCATATCGTGAGCAAGTTCGAGAAGTGAATGGCCAGCAAAAATCTTTTGAAGCGGTAATCCAGCTTTGCGCATCTGTCGAGCGATGGATTCACGGCCCGCATCAATAGCTTCTTCGCGTCGCTCTTTGCTAAACCAAGCTTTAATCTTTGAGCGAGCTCGCGGGCTTTTAACAAAGTTCAACCAGTCACGGCTTGGACCAGCATGCTCGCCCTTATTGGTGACAATCTCGATGACATCTCCGTTATTTAACTTTGATTCAAGTGGAACAAGACGTCCATTTACTTTGGCCCCTGCGCAACGAAGTCCCACATCTGTATGAACTGAGAAGGCGAAGTCAACTGGAGTCGAACCACCAGGAAGTGCAACAACTGAACCTTTAGGTGTGAAGACGAATACTTCAGGGCTTCCAAGATCAAAGCGGAGCGCTTCTAGAAACTCGGATGGATCTTCGGTCTCTTTCTGCCACTCGTGCAATTGACGCAACCAGAGCATTTCGGGAGAACTGCTCTGTGGTTCTCCCCCTTGCTTGTACTTCCAGTGTGCTGCGATACCGAATTCTGCACGTGAGTGCATATCGTAGGTTCGAATTTGGATCTCGATTGCTTTGCCATTGGGACCAATCACTGTTGTGTGAAGTGATTGATACAAGTTGAATTTCGGCATAGCGATGTAATCTTTAAATCTTCCTGGTACTGGGCTCCAACGAGCGTGAATTGAACCTAGAACGGCATAGCAATCGCGAACATCATTTACCAACACGCGGATTCCAACAAGATCGTAGATGTCATTGAAATCTCGACCGCGCACAACCATCTTTTGGTAAACGCTGAAGAAGTGCTTCTTTCTGCCGGTAACGGTCGCTGAGATTTCATCCTTTGCCAGATCTGATTCAACAGCCGAGATAACTTCAGCTGTGAGAGCATCGCGCGAAGGTGAGCGCTCAGCAACGAGGCGAGAAATTTCTTCAAATTTCTTAGGCTCAAGAACACTGAAAGAGAGATCCTCGAGTTCCCATTTAATTGCGTTCATTCCGAGGCGGTGAGCAAGAGGTGCATAAATATCAAGAGTCTCTCGCGCCTTTCGAGATGCACTATCGCTCGATACAAAACCCCACGTGCGCGCATTGTGAAGACGATCAGCCAGCTTGATTACCAAGACACGGATATCTCGTGACATCGCAATAACCATCTTGCGAACGGTCTCTGCCTCAGCAGTCGGTCCGTAGGTCAATTTATCGAGCTTGGTTACTCCATCGACAAGGTTGGCAATCTCGTCACCGAAGTCAGAGCGCAATTGATCGAGTGAGTACGGAGTATCTTCAACAGTGTCGTGAAGAAGTGAAGCAATGAGTGTTGTTTCATTGAGGCCTAGTTCAGCAAGAATCTGAGTGACTGCAACAGGATGAGTTATGTACTCTTCGCCAGATTTCCGAAGCTGGCCCTTATGCGCATTTTCAGCAACAAGAAAGGCTCGCTCAATTTCGGCGACATTTGCCTGCGGATGATGCTCCTTAAGCGCACCAATGAGAGGTGCGATTAAGGGCAATGTCTGCATACTTAAAGGGTTACTTGCGACCCTTGCGCTTTGGTTGGTTACGAGGTCCGCTTCCTGTTGAAGGACGAGCAGCCTTAACTTCAGCAACTACCGGTGCACCGCCGCGAGCTGCAACACGCTTTGCAAGAGCCTGCATTGCTGGCTCCTTTTCGCGAAGCTGAGCAAGGAATGGAGGTGCGATAAATACAGATGAGTATGTTCCCACTGCAAGACCGATGAAGAGTGCAAGAGAGAGATCCTTAAGAGTTCCCGCACCAAGAAGGCCTGCTCCAACAAAGAGAATTGCTCCTACTGGAAGAAGTGCAATAAGTGAGGTGTTAGCTGAGCGGACAAGTGTCTGGTTCACAGCCAAGTTGGCAGCCTGTGAATATGTCATCTTGCTATTTGCAGCAACAGACTTTGTATTCTCGCGGACCTTATCGAAGACAACCACGGTGTCATAGAGCGAATAGCCAAGGATTGTGAGGAATCCAATTACTGTTGCTGGCGTTACATCGAATCCAACTAGTGCGTAAATGCCCACGGTGATGAAGACGTCGTGAACCACTGCAACGATGGCAGCGATAGCCATCTTGGGTTCGAAGGCCATGGCTAAGAAGAGCATCACTGCAAGAAGGAAAGCGATTAATCCATAGAGAGCCTTCTTAGTAATTTCCTTACCCCATGAAGGTCCAACTAACTGAGTATCAATAGATTCTGGAGTCACATTGAATGTAGAAGTCAACGCATTTTCAATTGCTTGCGACTCAGCTGAAGTCAAAGAGCCAGTCTGGATGCGAATCTTTGAATCACCGATCTTCTGGACAATAACTTCGCCCGGAATACCGATATTTTCAACTGATGCGCGAGCCTGTTCAACAGTGATTGAAGCCTTATTGATTGTATAAGAAGCTCCACCTTTGAACTCGATGCCCAAATGAAGGCCCTGAACTAGAAGTGCTGCCATTGATATCAGAATGAAGAGTGCAGATACTGAATACCAGCGCTTACGATTTTCAACGATATTGAATGATGTCTCGCCAGTGTAGAGACGGCCACCTAGACCCGAAAGTTTAGCCATGTGCTTATGCCTCCAATGGTGATGCTGGGTGAGATTTACCGATGCTCTTGGCTGAGAAGCCTGAGAGAGGATGACCTGAAGCAAAGAAGTTGCTCTTGGCAATGATCGAGACCATCGGTTTTGTAAATGCGAAAACAATCAAGAGATCGATCAGCGTTGTGAGGCCTAGCGCAAATGCGAATCCTCGTACGCCGCCGACTGCAAAGAAGTAAAGAAGAACAGCTGAAATGATAGAAACCATATCCGCCACAATGATTGTGTGACGTGCGCGCGCCCATCCGCTCTCAACGGCTGAACGTAGTGAACGGCCCTCACGCGCTTCATCTCGAATACGTTCGAAGAAGACGATGAACGAGTCAGCTGTAATACCAATTGCGACGATGGAGCCCGCAATACCTGCCAGCGTCAAAGTGAATCCGATTGCCTCGCCCAAGACTAGGAACAAGAGGTAAAGCAGTAAGCCAGCGATTACTAGAGAAAGTACTGTCACTAGGCCTAGTGCACGGTAATAAAGAAGTGAGAAGATAAATACAAGTCCGATACCGAGCGCGCCTGCGAGAAGACCTGCTTCAAGCTGATCAGCACCCAGTGTTGGTGAAACTTGCTGTACTTCACCACGGTCAAATGCCAATGGCAGTGCACCGTACTTAAGAACATTGGCAAGATCATTAGCTTCAACCTGAGAGAACGAACCAGTGATCTGAGCATTTCCTGACGGGATTGCTTCGTTAATTACTGGAGCAGATACAACAAGGCCATCGAGAACGATTGCAACCTGATTCTGAGGCGATGGCAGAGTTGTTACGCGTGATGTAAGGGCCCCAAATGCCGAAGTTCCTTCACCATTAAATGTGAGCATTACATACCAAGCGCTTGCGCCTTGCTGATCAATTCCAGCAGATGCTTTAGAAACTTGGCGACCAAGAACTTCAGCAGGAGCCAAGATGTACTTACTTGCTCCTGTTCGCGCACAAGCAACAATCACATCTGTAGGTGCATCTGCACCGGTTCCTTGAAGATTTGCTGGGTTTGTACAGTCAAGTGCTGCAAAGCGAGCATTTACTTCTGCAGATACTCCACCGACAGGTGTCGCTGCAGACGCCGCAGTCCCACCCAAGGCAGATGATTCAGCCAAGACTTGGCGGAAGCGAAGTTCAGCAGTCTGTCCAACCAAATCGACCACACGTCGACCTGAATCTCCTGGGACAGAGATAACGATTTGGCGGTTAGCTCCACTTCCCTGTGCTGTTACTTCTGATTCAGCAACACCGAGTGAGTTAACACGCTGGCGAATAATTGAAACAGCTTGATCAATCGCTTCAGATGTGACCTTATTGGAATCGTTAGATGCGCGAGGTTGAAGCGTGACGCTGGTACCTCCGCGAAGATCGAGGCCGAGGCGAACTGATGTCGCTCCCTGGATTAGAGCTGTGGCTAGCAGGCCGAAGACAATGACGGCCAAGAGAGCCAAGGCACGAACTGGGCGGCCCGAAGTCTTCATTGGTTTTGTAGGTGTGGACATAAGGGCAGAGTCTATGCGTCGGGCGCAGGCGTGTCGAAAAGGGTGGCGATTCCAGCAGGTGGTGTTCGTCCCACATGCTCCCACCCCATAGCCGTGGCGATACGTCCGCGTGGAGTGCGCGCCATAAAGCCATTTCGAACCAAGAAGGGTTCTGCAACGGATTCAACTGTCTCGGTCTCTTCGCCTACCGCGATTGCCAGAGTCGATAGACCAACCGGTCCCCCGCCAAATCGCTCGATGAGAGCAATCAAAACAGAGCGATCAAGGCGGTCGAGCCCTTTCGCATCTACCTCATACATATCAAGAGCTGCCTTCGCATGTTGATGTGAAAGTGCGTTTGATCCTTGCACCTGCGCAAAGTCGCGAACCCGTCGAAGTAAACGGTTTGCAATGCGAGGTGTTCCACGTGAACGACTGGCGATTTCAGCAATCGCAGATTTGTCGATTGTGAGGCCCAGAAGTGTCGCGCTTCTTGAAATAACTTCTTCCAGTTCTGACTCTTCATAGAAATCTAGATGTGCCGTAAATCCAAAACGGTCCCGTAGCGGCGAAGGAAGTAGTCCGGCGCGAGTTGTAGCACCCACCAAAGTAAAGCGAGGTAGTTGAAGAGGAATGGCGGTGGCACCTGGTCCCTTACCTACTACTACGTCGACTCGGAAATCCTCCATCGCTAAGTAGAGAAGTTCTTCCGCAGGACGAGGTAGTCGATGAATTTCATCAAGGAAGAAGATTTCACCTTCGACGAGAGAAGAGAGAATGGCAGCGAGGTCTCCGGCATGTGTGATGGCAGGCCCACTCGAGATTCGAATTGGAGCTTGCATCTCGGATGCGAGAATCATTGCCAATGTTGTCTTACCAAGTCCAGGTGGACCCGAAAGCAGAATGTGATCTGCTGCCGCATCACGTTTGCGCGCTGCAGTTAAGAGAACGTCAATTTGTTCTCGAACTCGGTGCTGGCCAATGAAATCTCCCAGTGTCTTTGGACGAAGGGCGTGTTCCGCAGCCGCATCATCATTTCCGCTTTGAGCGTTAACTATTCTCTCTTCACTCATTTACGCACGCCGCCCACTTTGTAGCGCTGCCTTTAAAAGTTCAGAGATATCAACGTTCTGCGCATCAACACCGTTGTCTGCGTACTGCGAAACCACTGCCGTAATTGCTGAATCTGAATCCTTGGCGGTGAAACCCAGTGAAATAAGTGCTGAAGTAAGTTGTTCACGCCAGACTGGTTGGTGGATCTGCTTATGATCGACACTTCCGAAGTCAGAAATCTTTCCTTTGAGCTCGAGTATTAGTCGTTGAGCTCCCTTGCGACCAATGCCCGGAACTTTTTCAATCGCCTTGATATCTTCTTGAGCTATTGCAACGGCGAGAGATTGCGGAGTGTGGGCACCGAGAATAGCCAGAGCAACTTTCGGTCCGATTCCAGAAACTGTCTGGACCAATTCGAAGGCCGATCGACTTTCTTCATCAAGAAAGCCAAAGAGGGTAAGAGAATCTTCGCGAACGACGAGGGAGGTGAAGAGCTGGACTGGAGTACCTAAATTAAGTTGAGCAGTTGTTTGTGAAGTGAGTGAAACAGCTAGTCCAACGCCACCAACTTCAACAACTGCGCGGTCGCTGGAGATAGATCGCACGATTCCATTAATGAGGGAAATCATTTGCCCACCAACTTAGAGAGGCGAGATTTCTCAGCCTTAAGAGCGGCTTCAATTTTAGAATTACCGCCACCTCGCCAAATATGGCAGATAGCTAACGCCAGTGCATCGGTGCTATCGACCGGTTTCGGAATCACTTCTAGATTTAATAACCGTTTCACCATTTCAGCAACCTGCGCTTTATTGGCACGCCCTGATCCAGTCACTGCAGCCTTAACTTCCGAAGGAGTATGCATCATTACTGGGATGCCGCGACGCGCTGCAACAAGGAGTGCAATCCCTGCAGCCTGTCCGGTACCCATTACGGTGCGAACGTTATGTTGAGAAAAAACTCGTTCTACAGCAATCACGTCAGGCTTATGAAGAGCAATCCATTCTTCAAGTTCGGATTCGAGCTGAAGCAAACGTTGTTCTAGCGGTGCATCTGCTGGGGTAAGAATGACGCCTACTCCTATGAGCAAGAGCGGCTTTCCGATTGCGCCTTCAACGATTCCAACCCCACAACGAGTTAACCCTGGGTCAACACCCAAGACTCGTCGCTGCACATGGCTCATAACTTCTAAGCCTAGGACTTAATGAAGAGGGATTAAGAAAGGCTCGCCATAACCTCGTCAGAGACATCGAAGTTGGAGAAAACATTCTGCACATCATCGAGCTCTTCAATGGCATCGATGAGTTCAAATACTTTTTGAGCGCCTTCGGCATCCAGTGGGATCTGCATAGAAGGTAGGAATGAGGAATCTGCGGACTCGTAATCTATGCCCGCAGCCTGCAGCGCAGTACGAGCAGCGACGAGGTCACTTGCTTCGCAAACTACTTCGAATGATTCACCGAGATCGTTTACTTCTTCAACACCTGCGTCGAGGGCAGCTTCAAGAATTGAATCTTCTGTAGCTCCAACTGCCTTATTGACGATAATGACGCCTTTGCGATTGAAGAGATATGAAACCGACCCAGGGTCAGCCATAGATCCACCATTGCGAGTAACAGCTACGCGCACTTCAGAAGCAGCACGATTTCGATTATCTGAAAGACATTCGATCATGATGGCAACACCGTTTGGTCCATAGCCTTCATACATAATCGTTTGCCAATCGGCGCCACCTGATTCAAGTCCTGCGCCGCGCTTTACTGCGCGCTCAATATTGTCTGCAGGCATCGAATTCTTCTTAGCTTTTGCTATTGCATCAAAGAGTGTTGGGTTTCCATCTACATCAGGCCCACCATTGCGCGCAGCAACTTCAATTGCCTTAATTAACTTCGCGAAATTCTTAGCGCGACGGCTATCAATGACAGCCTTCTTATGCTTAGTTGTTGCCCACTTGGAATGGCCTGACATTGTTAAACACCTCAATCGCTCTTTGGTATAGACCTACTTTATCTGCCTTTGCAGATCTCTTCAAAAAAGTAGCGGTGTACGGCTAAATCTTC
>CAZAET010000008.1:0-16258 GCA_964484215.1 uncultured Candidatus Planktophila sp.
ATAGCACCAGAAATAAGTGCAGGGGTAATGATTGCGAACATGAGCTGGAATGCTGCGAATACGAGAACAGGAATTGGGTAGACGCCACCGTTGTTGGTGAAGTCATTAACCATTCCGCCGAATCCGCTAAATCCAATTCCACCATACCAAGGTGAATCTGCTGAGTGGCCGAAAGCTAATTCAAATCCATAGATGACCCAGAGAACGCTTACGATGCCCATAGTGATCATCGACATCATCATCATGTTGAGCACACTCTTTGTGCGAACCATTCCTCCGTAGAAGAATGCCAAACCAGGTGTCATAAGAAGTACTAATGCAGTACTTGCTAACATCCAAGCGGTGTCACCACCGTTAAGAACTACGTCTTCCATATTTAATCCATTTCCAAAGATGAGGGGCACTCGTCGTTGAGATGGCGTAAAGATGCATGAACTGGGTTACATATGAAGGATTTATAGGTTAAGAAAGGGTCACAAATTGGCCCGTTGTGTTACGAGCGGGTTACGCGAGCAGGCCAGCGATATAGGCCTCAGGCTCAAATGGGGCGAAATCTTGGGCTGACTCGCCCGTTCCGATGAATTTAATCGGGATATCGAGCTCACTCTCAATTGCTAGGGCAACTCCCCCGCGGGCGCTTCCATCGAGTTTAGTAACAATGAGGCCAGTAACTTCAACTGCTTCGCTAAAGATTTTTGCTTGCGCCAAACCATTTTGACCAGTGGTGCCATCAATAACGAGGAGAACTTCAGCAAGTGGTGCGCCTTTTTCAATGACGCGCTTTACCTTTCCAAGTTCAGCCATCAGATCGCTCTTATTGTGAAGACGTCCTGCTGTATCAACAATCAGAAATTTGCTGCCTAGTTCGACGGCGCGCTTCACGCTATCAAATGCCACAGATGCTGGTTCTGCGTTCTCTTTACCCGCAATTACTTCTACGCCAATGCGCTGGCCCCAAGTTGTCAGTTGGTCAACAGCTGCCGCTCGGAAGGTATCAGCTGCTGCCAGTGTTACAGATTCACCGTTCTTGTGGAGCAAGGTGGCAAGTTTTGCAACAGATGTGGTCTTGCCGGTTCCGTTAACTCCAACGACCATGATGACATTTGTTGAAAGATCACTTCGCAGTGCACGTGGTTTTGATGAAAGTTTTGAGGCGAGAATCTCTTTCACTGCAGATTCGGCATCATCGCCACGCATCTTCTTAGATGCAGTAAGGAGTTCAGTAACAAGGGAAGGACCTAAATCCGAGGCAAGAAGTTCGACTTCAATCTCAGACCAATCGAGGGCTGAGGCAGTGGAAGTTCCACGAACTTTGGCGATTAACCGATTGAAGAGACCCATCGCTTACAACCTAATGAAGTTAGGCAGTTTCAGATTCGCGAAGACGCTGCGAAATTACTTCTGTCACGCCATCGCCACGCATTGTGACGCCGTAGAGCGCATCAGCGATTTCCATGGTGCGCTTCTGGTGAGTAATGATGATGAGCTGTGAACTTTCGCGAAGCTCTTCAAGGATTGTAAGAAGACGACCGAGGTTAACATCATCGAGCGCTGCTTCAACTTCGTCGAGTACGTAGAACGGACTTGGACGTGACTTAAAGATTGCGACCAGCATTGCAACTGCAGTAAGTGACTTCTCTCCGCCTGAAAGGAGTGAGAGACGCTTGACGCGCTTTCCTGGTGGTCGAGCTTCCACATCGACACCGGTGTTGAGCAAATCGTCTGGGTTGGTGAGGAAGAGGCGACCGTCTCCACCTGGGAAGAGGCGCGAGAAGATATCTTTAAAGTGCTCTGCAACTTCTTCGTATGCTTCCATGAAGATCTGCTGTACTCGATCATCAACTTCCTTGATGATGTCTAAGAGGTCCTTCTTAGTGCGCTTGAGGTCTTCAAGTTGTTCAGCCAAGAACTTCAAGCGTTCTTCGAGAGCGTTGTACTCCTCGAGGGCAAGTGGGTTGATCTTGCCAAGCAAGGTTAATGAACGCTCAGTTGCCGCAAGGCGCTTCTCTTGCTGATCGCGACGATAAGGAATGAGTTCGGTGGCGACGATTTCGCCCTCTTCGGTTTCAATAAATGTTGGGACATCTTTATCTGGACCGTATTCAGCCACAAGAGTTGGGATATCAATTCCCAGTTCTTCAACGGCCTTAGTTTGTAGAGCTTCGACGCGCATACGTTGTTCTGCGCGAGCAATTTCGTCGCGGTGAACGCTTGAAGTGAGCTGATCAAGTTCTTGTGTGAGTTCACGGTTACGTGCGCGAACGGTGAGGGTCTCGCCTTCACGATCTGCGCGAGCGTTTTCGAGTCGAGTGCGCTCTGTCTGCGCCTTAGCAATAGAGCGTTCAATATTGATAAGGGCTTCATACGCAGCTTCTGCGATTGCCTGCGAAATAACAGCACCCCGAGCTCGTGCACCACGACGAGAGACCGCGCGTTCTGAAGCTTCACGTTCAGCCTTTGCAGATTCCTCAAGAGCAAGTGCGCGTGCTGCAATCGATGCAACTCGTTCTTCAGAAGTGCGTACAGCAAGACGGGCTTCTACTTCTGCAGTACGAGCATTTGATACATCGTTACGAAGAGATTCAGCGCGTGCGTGATCAGGTTCTGCAATCTCGCCATGGTTCTGCATCTGATTTGAAGCGATAGAAAGTTCGTTCTCATCTCGTGACTTTGCAGCAGTGGCCTCATTAATTGCCACAGTAAGGCGTTCAACTTCGGCAGTAGCAGATTTGATGTTCTGACCAGAGACTGCAAGTTGTTCGGTAATTGCTGCAATGCGAGCATCGGATTCGTTGAGCTTGCCGAGTGCAGTGTCAAACGCTGCCTGTTTTGCATCTACCTCTGTTGCAGCGGTTGAGATTTCAAATTTTAGTCGATCGCACTTGTGGTTGAGATCTTCGAGCTTCTTAGCTAGGTCATCGACGAGAGCTTTGATTTCGATGAGTGAAGTAGAGGAAGCCGAACCACCACGTGCACGATGGGATGTAATGACATCGCCATCACGTGTAACAACTGTTACATGTGAGTGCTGGCGAAGGATTGATTCAGCATCCCGAGCATTATCAGCAACCACCGTTGTTGCAAGAAGTGATGCTAGAAGTTCCGAGATTTCAGATGAACGAACATGGCTAAGAAGTGATGTTTGGCCCGCAGGTGTTTCACCACCTGCACGCTGACCTGGTTCATAGACCAATACATCTGCCTGGCCCAAGTTCTCGCTGCGAAGAGTTGTGAGCGCACTTACTGCCGATGAAAGATCCTTAACGACTACTGCATCTGCGAGTGAGCCAAGAGCTGCTGCCGTTGCTGCTTCCCAGCCAGCGTCAATCTGAATGAGAGAGGCGATGCTGCCAAGAATCTGCACACCACGGGAATCACGGATGAGAGCGGCTGCCCCATCGCGTGAATCGGAGGTAAGGCGCATAGCTTCAAGTTTTGATTCGGTGGCATTGCGTTCGCGATCTGCAGCGCGCTCTGCATCTACAAGTTCAGCATGAGCTTTCTTGGCTGCGTCTAGTGAATTCTTAGCACCTTCAAATTGTGAATCGAGACCTTGCTCGCCTGCATCAGCGTTTCCGATCTCCATCTCAAACTTTGCATAATCGCTCTTTGCTGAATCGACGCGAGATTGTGCTTCTGCGCGAGCTGCCTCAAGACGTGAAATTTCTTCGGTGATTGCATCAAGGCGCGCAGCAAGAGATTTGATATGTCCCTCTTGGCGCGCAGTGCCTTCGCGTTGATCTGCGATTGCGCGCATTGCGGCAGCAATAGTGTCTTCTTCAGCTTTGAGTGCAGCCTCTGATGCGGCAAGCGCGGCAGTCGATGCAGCCAATGCGTTCTGCGCTTCAACCACTGCCCCGCGAAGTTGAGCTTCTTCCTGACGAAGTGTTGCTGCTTCTTGATCGAGCGCTTCAGGATCGCGTCCTGCGCTGCGTGCTTCTTCTGCTTCTTCAGCAAGGAAGCGTGAGCGTTCTTGCGCTAGAGATTGAGTACCGCGGAACTTTTCGCGAAGGCCGCTGAGTGAGTAGAAGTTCTCTTGCGCCTTAATGAGAAGTGGGCTTTCAAATGCAGATTGTGCGTCGAGCTCTTCTTCGCGACGACGAACCTTGTCGAGCTCACCTTCAACTTGCGCGCGACGTTCGCGAAGTGCGTTCTCGTCTGCAACTTCTGCATCCAGTGTCTTTGAGAGCGAGATGTAATCATCGGCAAGGAGTCGCAACTTTGCATCGCGGAGATCAGCTTGGATTGTTGCCGCCTTCTTCGCGACTTCTGCTTGCTTACCCAATGGGCGAAGCTGGCGACGGAGTTCGACGGTGAGATCGTTTACGCGAGCAAGGTTTGCCTGCATCGAGTCGAGCTTAC
The DNA here is from genome assembly GCA_964484215.1 of uncultured Candidatus Planktophila sp. Taxonomy (GTDB): domain Bacteria; phylum Actinomycetota; class Actinomycetes; order Nanopelagicales; family Nanopelagicaceae; genus Planktophila. The sequence continues at coordinate 4,363 of CAZAET010000008.1, forward strand.
GAATCGCCTTCTCTTTACGCTTGCGGTGCTTGAGTACACCTGCTGCTTCTTCGATAAATCCGCGACGCTCTTCAGGTGTTGCCATCAAGATTGCATCGAGTTGGCCTTGGCCAACGATGACGTGCATTTCGCGACCAATACCTGAATCGCTTAATAGTTCTTGGATATCAAGAAGGCGTGATGCTTCTCCATTAATCTGATATTCACTCTGTCCGTTACGGAAGAGAATGCGAGAGATCGTTACTTCTGTGTAATCGATAGGAAGTGCGCCGTCGGTGTTATCAATTGTTACGGCAACTTCTGCACGGCCAAGTGGTGCACGACCAGAAGTTCCGGCGAAGATGACATCTTCCATCTTTCCGCCGCGAAGTGACTTTGCACCTTGTTCACCCATAACCCAGGTGAGTGCATCAACAACGTTTGATTTTCCAGAACCGTTAGGACCGACCACGCAGGTGATTCCGGGTTCGAGGCGAAGAGTGGTCGCCGATGCAAAGGATTTAAATCCTTTGAGGGTGAGGCTCTTCAAATACACGCGGTTAACCTATCGTTGCGCGAGCCATTGGTATAAAAGCGACTCGGTTCAAGTTCTACTTGAGGGTTTGTCTTAATCGCAGGGTTTTGACTAAGAAATCTGTTGTTGCGAAAGTAATTCGAAGGCGGTGCGCGCAGCAGATTGTTCTGCCTCTCGCTTGCTCTTTCCTCGGCCTTCGGCAACTGCTTCACCCAAAACCATTGCGACTGCAGTAAAACTCTTATCGTGATCAGGTCCAGTTTCTGTCACTACGTATTCTGGAGAACCTTTTCCGAGTGAGGCTAGAAGTTCTTGGAGAGCAGTCTTTCCATCAAGTCCTGCACCTTTTGCCATTGCGCTTTCGAGAGTATCGGCGATCAATCGGTTGACGACAGTTGTGCATTCGGCAAATCCGCGTTCGAGATAGATAGCGCCAATAAGCGCTTCAAGTGCATCGGCGAGAAGAGAGTTCTTATCCCGACCATTGGTGACTTCTTCGCCCTTTCCAAGGCGAATGTACTTTCCCAAATCGAGAGTGCGAGCGATATCGGCGAGCGCACGCATATTGACGATGCCAGAGCGCAGCGGAGAGAGGCGACTTTCGTCGAGATCGGGATATTTTAGATAGAGCTCTTCAGTAACTATGAGGCCAAGAACAGAATCGCCTAGAAATTCAAGGCGTTCGTTGGTGGTTGTAATACCTGTTTCATACGCAAAAGAGCGATGGGTAAAAGCTAACTCGAGCAGTTCAGGAGAAAGTTCAACGCCTAATTGCTCAAGAAGTTTTGAGAACAGATCAGACCTCGAGAACCTGACGGCGGTTGTATGTACCGCATGTAGGGCATGCAACGTGGTTGAGCTTTGGAGCCTGGCACTGTGGGCAAGTTGAGATTGCTGCAGCAGTTGTCTTCCACATGCTTCGACGTGAACGTGTCTTCGAACGAGACATCTTTCGCTTTGGTACTGGCACGGTAGTCGTCCTTAATCTTCTTGGGTTATACGGAGAGCTTCAACAAATTTGCCGCTGCTATGGGCGTAAGTATCGCTTATTTATCGGTTTTGCCAAAATCGAGCTTTTCAAGGCCTGACCAGCGGGCATCGATGACCTCGTGGGCATGGTCCTCAGGCAGGCTTGCCCACTTCTCGCCGCAATCAGGGCAGAGGCCTAGGCACTCTTCGGAGCAGAGGGGGTTTACCGGCAAGGCCAAGATGATGGCGTCGATGATGGGGATCTCAAGGTTCATGAGATCACCCTCCATCTGGAGTTCATCTTCAACATCAAGATCAATATCGTCTTCTTCGCGGCGCTTCTTACGACCCTTCTCATTGGTGGGTTCGTATCGATAAAGCTCTTGAATTTTACGTTCGACAACTTGTTCGACGGTATCGAGACAACGAATACATTCGCCGATCGCAACTGCGTAGATATCAGCACTCAGCAGTACGCCTTCGGTGACAGATTCAAGGCGCACATCGGCTTCGATGACATCGCCTTCGGGAACTGCAATAAGTGGAACGCCAATGCGAGCGTTAGCTTCAATATCGAGCTCGTACTCCTTGAGCTCCCCCGCACGACGAGGTAGCTCGTGGGTGTTCAGCAGGAATGGATTGGTTTTCTTAGTCATCAGAGTTGAGCTGCGAAAGAATATCTTTATCGTCAGCGCCCTCAAGGCGTTCGCGACCGCGTGCTACAGCTTCCATGGTCTTATTGAGAATTACTTCAAGAGTTGCAAGGCGTCCATCGATATAGGCCTCAACTTCACGGCGCTCATCTTCGGCTACATCGCGTGCCTCATCGAGAATGCGCTGGGCTTCATCACGAGCTGCTTGAACGATAGAGGTCTGCTCGACCATGCGGGCTACATCTTCGCGTGCAGTTGCAATCATTGATTCAGCGCTTGTGCGTCCCTCTTCAATAATTTGGTCGCGTTTTGCAATGATCTCTTCAGCGCCTGATAAATCGGCAGGGAGTACGTCACGAGCACCTTCGAGGATTTCGAGCATCTCGCCACGATGGACGACGCATGAAGCAGAGAGTGGAACGCCGCGAGCCTCTTCAACGATTGCAATTGCAGTGTTGAGTTTTTCGATTGAGTCCATAGTCATTTCTGTACCTCTGCTCGTGCTTTCAGTGCTGCATTGACATTTGCCGGAACCATTGATGAGACATCGCCACCGTAGTGAGCGAGTTCCTTCACAATGGATGAAGATAAGAATGAATGAGTAGGTGATGTAGCCATAAACATCGTCTCAACGCCAGATGCCTGGATATGAACTTGCGCCATCTGAAGTTCATAGTCGAAGTCAGTTACCGCGCGAAGGCCTTTCACAATGGCCTGCACGCCATTCTTCTTGCAGTACTCAACAAGGAGTCCGCTTCCTGAATCAACGCGCACATTAGGGAACTTCTTTACATTTTCAGCGATCATGTCGATGCGCTCTTCGACAGAAAAGAGCCCAGATTTATTGCGGTTAACAAAGACTGCGACGATTACTTCGTCGAATTGCCCGCTTGCGCGCTCGATGATGTCGAGGTGGCCATAGGTGATGGGATCAAAGGATCCTGGGCACACAGCGCGTTTCATAGTGCAAACGCTAGCAATGATTGGTGCGGTTATCCATTTTCGCCATCGCCCAGCGTGGGAGCCCCGTAGAAGATTGTCGCCTGACCGTAATTCTTTTCACGAATCGCTTCTAATCCTTCAGGCCATGAAATCTCTTTCACTCGCGAATTACGTTCAACTGCAATAAGTGCTTGTGGATGTAGATATCCGCCATCGCGAAGCTGAATAAGAGTTTCAACAACATCAAGGTCATCGACTTCATATGGTGGATCGATATAGATGAAGTGATATGGCTGTGCAGCTTTATCTTGCAAGAATCGATGAACGCTCATCGCATAAAGATGAAAAATTCCAGGGCAGTGTGCGCTCTTAAGATTTTCATGATTGCTCGTGATTGCCTTTGCTGCTGCATCATCTTTTTCAACTGCGTGCACAATTGAAGCTCCGCGAGATAACGCTTCGAGAGCAATGGCGCCTGTTCCTGCGTAGAGATCGAGAACGTTGAGTCCATCGAAGTCACCGAATTCAGAGGCGAGAGTTGAAAAAAGCGCTTCACGAGCACGATCTGACGTGGGACGAGTGGAAGAAGAAACAGCATCGATAGTGCGACCTTTTGCAAGCCCAGCAATGATTCGCATCTTTACGCCTTATCTATATATTCGGCTGCAGCATCAGCTTGAATCTGTGCAAGCTCGGCAGCCAAGAGTGGGTATTGTGAAATATCTGATTCGATAATTGTAGTGGCGTCTATACGTGCTTCCTCAATCATGGATTCATCGCGCAATACTCGTAGTAAACGAAGATGAGAGCGTGATCCTGATTGGCTAGATCCTAAGACATCGCCTTCACGTCGTTGCTCGAGGTCGATGCGAGAAAGTTCAAAGCCATCGAGAGTTCCGGCAACAGCATCAAGGCGTGCACGTGCAGAACTTTCGGGTTCAGCGCTGGTGACAAGAAGACATAGCCCTGGAGAAGTTCCTCGACCTACGCGTCCACGTAACTGGTGTAATTGCGAGACACCGAATCGATCGGCATCCATTATGACCATCACTGTCGCATTCGGAACGTCTACGCCTACTTCAATTACAGTCGTTGAGATCAGAACATCAATCTCTTTATTGGCAAAAGCCTGCATCGTAGAATCTTTGAGTTCTGCGCTCTGTCTGCCGTGTAAAGGTGCAACCTTGACGCCCTGCAGCGCTCCCCCAGAAAGCAATGGTCCAAGCTCCTCGACCGATGCAATCTCTGTAGATGTTTCTCCCATGAGGAAATCCATATCGCTATCTTCAGATGTTCCTGCAGCGATACGCGGAGCGACAATGTAAGCCTGATGTCCTTGCGAAACTTCTTCCTTAATGCGCTCCCATGCACGTTCAAGGAATCCTGGCTTTTCAAGAACTGGTACAACGTGCGTAGTTATCGGCTGGCGACCGAGCGGCAGTTCGCGCAATGTTGAGACATCGAGATCACCAAAGACAGTCATTGCAACTGTTCGCGGAATAGGCGTTGCTGTCATCACTAATAAATGCGGTGGATTAGTTGCCTTGCTCTTCAGGGCATCGCGTTGTTCAACACCGAAACGATGTTGTTCATCGACAACTATCAGCCCTAAATCATTAAAGGCAACGCTCTCACCGAGTAAGGCATGCGTTCCGATAACAATGCCTGCAGCACCTGATGCTGCTAGCGCAAGAGCTTCCTTGCGCGAAGCTGCGTTCTGGGATCCAGTAATCAGAGTTACCTGTGTTGCAAGATCTGAACCACCCAACATTCCACCTTGAGCAAGTGGGCCGAGTAATTTCTGCATCGTGCGAAGGTGTTGAGCTGCCAATACTTCGGTAGGTGCAAGTAGCGCCGCCTGTCCCCCGTTATCGATGACAGAAAGCATTGCACGTAGTGCGACGACGGTTTTACCGGAACCTACTTCACCTTGCAGCAATCGGTGCATAGGATGCGGTTGAGCAACATCTAGTGCAATTTCTTCAGCCACAGCCCGCTGGCCTGCAGTGAGTTGAAATGGTAGTGATGCATCAAACGCGTCCAGTAGCCCGCCAGCAACTGCTGGGCGTGCAACTGCATCGAGATTCTTTAACTCTTTTCTACGAGTGAGTAGAAGTAACTGCAACATAAACGCCTCATCAAAGGTAAGGCGTTGACGGGCTTTCTCTGCGCTATCTAGATCTACTGGGTTATGGAGTTGCACGAGTGCTTGGTGCAAGGTGGGATATCCATATTTCTCACGCACAGATTCAGGCAGATAATCTGGAACTTCATCGAGAGCACCGATTGCAAGTTCGATGCATTGTGCAATCTTCCACGATGGCATCTTTGAACTTGCTGGGTACATCGGAAGATACTTTCCTGCAAAGCCTTCGACAGCGGCATCAACATCATTGCCATCAGGAATTAATTCGTAATCAGGATGGGCTAACTGTCGCTTGCCATTAAAGACCCCGACTTTTCCTGCGAAGAGTCCTTGCTTGCCTACCTTGAGATCCTTCTCGCGCCATGCTTGATTGAAGAAGGTGAGCGAAAGTTTTGCAGATCCATCGGTGACGATTACTTCAAGAATATTTCCCTTGCGTGCATGCAATCTGCGGCTGGTTGCGCTAAAGACTTCAGCCAGAATGGTGACTTCATCACCTTCGTTGAGTTCAGAGATATTTGAGAGTTCGCCACGAACTAAATAGCGTCGTGGATAGTGATGGAGTAAATCCCCCACAGTGACATACCCAAATAAATCGCGGAGCACCTTGGTAGTGCGATCGCCCAAGACTCCAACAAGTTTCGAGTCGAGTGTCGCCATACGCTTATTCTCTCGCGATTGCCACCATTCGAGTGGATTTGGACCATCCTGAGTGTGTGATGACTATCAACGACCTATCTCGACACTCTTCTGTAATCCGAGTTTCAAGTCGTTCAGCGAGTTGGTGATCGAGGTGTTCGGTCGGTTCATCGAGTAGGACTATTGGCGCATTGGACAAGAGCGCTCTTGCAACGCCCAATCGTTTTGCTTCTCCCCCTGAAAGTGGGCGACCGAATTCGCCAACAACTTCATCGAGAGAAATGGCACTGAGTTCTAACAGGGTAAGCACTCGCAGGATTTCTGTATCGCTTGCATCGGGATTCGCAATTTTAAGATTCTCTCTAAGCGATGTGTTAAAGATATGTCCGCGCTGCAGTGAAGCAGAAATACATTGATGAAGATCAGAGATATCGCGGATCTGAATTCCGCCGATTGAAATACTTCCCTGATAAGGAAGAAACCCAACAAGTCCTAGCGCCAGCGTTGACTTACCCGAGCCGCTCTTTCCTCGGATAACGAGAACTTCTCCTTGACTTACCGCAGCCGTGACAGGGGACATAAACGTTTTATCCCAAGCAACAGAGGCAGAATCAATAGCGAGATTGAACGATGTCGGGAACTCAGCGTTTGTTACTTTCTGAATTCCTGTCTCACTTGCCAGCAGATCAATAGAGCGCTGAGCCCGTAGCAATTTGCCAGATATAAAGAGGTTGGGATACCAATTGGTTATTCCCTCGAAGGCGACGAGAGGCAGAAAGATTGCCATCGAAATCTTGACTGCAGGTATGTCCCCATTAATACGCGAGTTGTACATCAGTAGAGAAGTTCCAACTATCGAGATTCCAATGAGAAGCAGAGTAACGAGCTGAAGAGATCTAATCGTTGCCAACAATTTTTTCTCAGCGGATGCAATTTCTTCTTCGATATCGTGAATCTTCCCAAGCAATCGATCTTTATACCCGTAGATTTTCGCTTCGGTGATTCCGTAGTTCGCATCAGAAATCTCGCGTGCATACCTATTCTCGATTTCCTCAATTTCTGACGACTGGGCACTGCACTTCTTTTTCACGATTGAAGGAATAGCCAGAAGTAGGGCGAGCGTCACGGGAAGCAGGACGACCAACAATGAGGGATAAATCCAGAACGCTAGAAGTAGTCCAATAGCTAGGGAGATGAAGGCCGCATATCGAGGCAACGTCACACGAAGTTGGTACTCCTGTGCTCGCTCGACATCGTCGACAATTGCCTTTACGTAGCTCCCCGAGTTGAGATCTCGGACAATCAGCGAAGTTCTATCGGCCAATCTTTCAAAGAGCTTTACTCGTAGCGCAGTAAGACTTCTAAAGACGCTCTCGTGGCTCACGATTCGTTCTGCATAACGTGCAGCTGAACGAGATATGCCGAAGAAGCGCACCATTACAATCGAAACGCTGAGAACCAAAATAGGTGGGTGCTGTGCTGCCATTGTGATGAGCCACGCGCTGGAGATTGTGAGCCCAAGTCCTCCAACGAGTGCAGCAGCTCCAAGCGTCGTTGCTATAGCCATACGGCTCTTGTGGGTTTTCATGCAATCACTCGCTCAACAGAAATGACTCGGTCACCTGGGTGCGCAATATCTACGTCGTGCGTAATGCAAATCAATGCCGAACCTAGTGACACTGCACGCCGAAGAGCGGTCATAATTGCATCCGAACTCTGTGAATCTAGATCTGCGGTTGGTTCATCAGCAATAATCAAAAATGGCGAGCGAATGAGTGCTCGGGCAACAGCAACCTTTCGTATCTGACCACCAGAGAGTTGTGCGCTCTTTTCATCACTTCCGCCAACTGAGCTATCGAGGCCCAGTGGTAATTCACTGATTGGAAGTGAAAGTTCGGCTAGAGAGTGAAGAATTTCTGAGTCAGAAATACCCGGGGCGACTAACTGGAATTGATCGCGAATAGTTCCTGGCGCTAATTGAGGAAGCTGAGGAATCCACCCAAGTTGGCTCTGGTATTTCTCGCTATGTGCAGGCTCAAGGGCAACGTTGTCGATTGTGAGTTCGCAATCAAAATGAACTCCGAGAAGATTTTCAGCAAAGGATGACTTTCCGATTCCGGATTCTCCAACAATAAAGAGCGCTTCACCCCTATTAACTCCAGCTGCCGCAATGGTCGACTTTGCAACTCCTGGAATATCGAGCTGCCACTTATCCCATTCGATTGACTGCGCCCGAGAAAAATCTCTCTGAACTTGCTGTATTTGTGGGTTCTTCGTTAATTCGATAGTTCGTAACTTTTCGAGAATCTCAGTACCGTCAGCGGAAGCGTGGAATAAGGAAGCTGCATTACGAAGCGGGAAGTAAACCTCGGGAGCCAAAATCAAAACGGTCAGTCCATGGATAAATGAGATTTTTCCATCAACTAATCGCAGACCAATCGAGACAGCTATGAGTGCCACTGAAATGGTCGCAGCAAGCTCCAAAACTAAGGCGGACAAGAATGAGACTTTCAGAACACTCATGGTCTCATTTGTGTACTGATCGCCCATTTTTTGAATACGCTCGCCTTGCGAACGCTGACGACCAAATATTCTTAAGGTGAGAAAGCCCTGCAGAGAATCTTCGAAATATCGCGATAACGAACCGAGAGATCTCCACTTCTTCGCAATAGAGTCACTTGTGTATCGACCAATGAGCGCTCCAAAGAACGGGATGAGCGGAAGCGTGAGGATCGCTATTACCGCCGATAGCGGATCTAAAAAGAAAATCGTTACGATTACCGCAACCGGAGTAACCGAGGCACTCAAGAGTTGAGGGAGAAAGCGACCTAAGTAGATATCTAGTGAATTTGCGCCCTTGATAAGCAAGCCTGAAAGTTCAGAAGGCGATAGTGGATCGATTTCGCCAATAGATGATGTTGTTGCATTTCGTAGCTCTCTCTTAATTTCGGCTGCTTTGACGCTGCACCAATTTTCAAAAGTCGCTGTAAAGACCGCCCTAAAAATCCAGAGGCTGGCCAATACAACAATCCATTGAAATGTATCTGGGTGCCGATAGATGACTCCGACAATAACCGCACCGAGCAAGATTGCATTAGCTATGACGATTGCAGCTGAAATAGGAGCTGCAATCACTACGGCAAGAAAAAGTTTGCGGCTGCTGCCCCGAGAGAGCAACAGCCGCATATCTTTAGATTTCACTGATGCAGAATATGTGTTGCTGTATCCAATACGCCACGTTCTGGGTTGAGAATCTGGCTTGCACCGACTCTCTTTCTAAATACCCAGTACGTCCAGCCCTGATAAATCAGAACAAGCGGCGTCATGATCACTGCAACAACAGTCATGACTTTCAGTGTGTATTCGGTACTCGATGCATTTGTGATGGTCAGATCGAACTGAGCGCCGAGAGAACTAGGCATCACTCGTGGATAAAGCGCATAGAAGAGATCTGACACGAATGTGCCAATTGCAATGGCTGAGAAGATAAATGCCCATCCCTCGCGACCTTTGAGAGTTGCAGCCAAACCTGCAACCCAAGCAAGGGCTACAACAGTTGAGAGTACAAGCACTGTCGGGTTGAGTTCGGGAAGCATCAGGTTGGTCCACACCAAGAAAGAGACGGCAGCAACGGCTGCGACGAGACCAATCTTTAGAGCATATGCGCGAGCTTGCTCTCGAATTCCGCCGACAGTCTTGAGTGAGAGGAAGATTGCTCCATGTGTAAGAAATACAGTGAGTGTGACGACACCACCAAGAAGGGCGTAAGGGTTAAGCAAGTTAAAGAATCCCCCTACGTACTCAAGATTTCCGTCAGCTGATTTCTCGATAGGAACCCCGCGAACTATATTCGCGAAGGCGACGCCCCAGAGAAGTGCTGGAAGAACGCTGCTGATGACAATTGCGACATCCCAGCGTTGACGCCATTGCGCTTTTCCGTACTTGCTTCGATACTCAAATGCCACACCGCGGACGATGAGAGCAACGAGAATAAGGAAGAGCGGAAGATAGAAGCCGCTAAAGAGCGTTGCATACCATTCAGGGAACGCTGCAAATGTCGCACCGCCTGCAACTAGCAGCCAGACTTCATTGCCATCCCAGACAGGACCAAGAGTTGTGAGTACTGCGCGTCGATCAGCCTCATTGCGAGATACGAATGGGAGTAGAGCGCCCACACCGAAATCGAAACCTTCGAGGATGAAATAGCCGATCCAGAGAACTGCAATCAGCAAGAACCATGATGTTTGAAATGTCATTTTTTCATCCCTTCTTAGTAAGACATCACTAGTGGTTTATCGGAGCTGCCACCGAGTTGAGGATTCTCATAATCCAACTCAGTTGTAGGTCCGTTCTGAATAACTTTGAGTGTGAGGCCCACTTCGATAAAGGCGAGAACGCCGTAGAGAAGTGTGAAGACAATCATTGTGAAAAGTACGCTTCCCGCGGATACAACCGCGCTCACGCCATCTTCAGTCTTGATTAATCCAAATACTGCCCACGGTTGACGAGCTGTTTCGGTGAAGATCCAACCGAAAGAAATTGCCAAGAGCGGGATGAAAGGCAGAGTGATCATCGAAGGAAGGAACCAGCGCCCTGTAGGAAGTTCTCCGCCTTTGCGGGTACGCCACAAGGTGAAGAGAGCCAAGAAGAACGCGATTGCTCCAAAGCCAATCATGAGACGGAATGACCAATAAGCGAGCGGAATATTTGGTGTGTAATTTCCGGGACCATAGGTTGCTTCGTACTGAGCTTGAAGATCATTTACACCCTGAACTGTTGATTTGAAATCTCCGGTTGCGAGAAATGAAAGCACTGAAGGCACATCAATCTGGAAGACAGAACGAGAGCCATCAAGAGTTCCAACAGTGAGCAATGAAAAGGGTGCAGATTCAGTGGTCTCATAGAGCGCCTCTGCTGCTGCCATCTTCATAGGCTGCTGTTCAGTCATGACTTTGCCGATTGCATCGCCCGTGATGCTGATTGCCACGAAACTCACGATGATGGTAATTAAACCCATCTTGAGAGTAGGTCGAGCCATCTCGACATCCTTCTTTCGGATGATCAGATAGGCAGATATACCTGCCATGAATGCGCCTGCAGCAAAGGCTGCTGAAGGTATGGTGTGCATAAAGGTAACAACGGCTGTCTTCTGAGTGAGAACTTCAACAATGCTTGTAAGTTCAGCGCGATTCTTCTCAGGATTGATTCTGTAAGCAACAGGGTGTTGCATCCATGAGTTTGCTGCCAGAATAAAATATGCCGATAGCAAAGTTCCAAAGGAAGCAATCCAAATTGTTGCAAGGTGAATCTTTTTAGGGAGTCGATCCCAACCGAAGATCCATAAACCCAGGAATGTGCTCTCAAGGAAGAATGCGAGCAAACCTTCCATAGCAAGGGGGGCTCCGAAGATGTCTCCAACGAAACGGCTATAGGAAGACCAGTTCATTCCAAATTGGAATTCCTGCACAATGCCGGTGACGACACCAATCGCAAAGTTGATGAGGAAAAGTTTTCCAAAGAATTTAGTTGCGCGAAGGTACTTCAACTTATTCGTGCGATACCAAGCTGTCTGAAGTCCAGCGACGAGGAATCCCAAACCAATAGTGATGGGGACAAAGAGGAAGTGGTAAACAGTTGTGATGGCGAATTGCCATCGTGCGAGATCTAGCGCATTCATTGATGCGACTCTCCGTTTCTGAGTTGCTCTACTAACTCAACTGATAGTCTGCGCCGAACTCTTTTTATACTCACCGAGTTCGCCTGTCTCCCACCTCACAGTGCATTTTTTACGCGTAAAAATGAGAGGGCTGGCACTCCTATCCCGCGGATTCGCTCTATCCCGCCCCCTCTTGCTACCCTTACGCCCTGTTCCTCATAGGAACGAGAATTCTTTAGATCTAAGGAATTTGTAATCTAGAAGGAGTACCGACATGGCATCTTCATGCGACATCTGTGGCAAGGGCCCAAGCTTTGGCAATAACGTTTCACACTCACAGGTGAAGACACGTCGTCGTTGGAATCCAAATATCCAGC
>CAZAET010000009.1:0-8398 GCA_964484215.1 uncultured Candidatus Planktophila sp.
GGTGCTGCTGGAGGGGGAGTTGGTGCTGCAGCAACTGGAGCTGGAGTTGGAGTTTCCATAACTGGAGCAGGAGTTGGTGCTGCGGGTGCAGATACTGGTGCAGAAGCATCTGATGAAATCACTGCAAGTTCTGCGCCAACTGCAACAGTCTGATCTACGCCGACAACAATCTTAGAAAGAATTCCTGCAACAGGTGATGGAATCTCTGTATCGACCTTATCTGTTGAAACTTCGAGGAGCGGTTCGTCGACAGCGACCATGTCGCCTTCGTTCTTAAGCCAACGTGTAACTGTTCCTTCACTAACGCTCTCGCCGAGAGCTGGCATTGTTACTGAGAATGACATCGTTATTTTCTCCTCTTACTTAACCGTGCGCGTGAAGTGGTTTGCCTGCAAGAGCCATATGAGCTTCGCCCATTGCCTCAGACAGTGTTGGGTGTGCATGGACGAGAGGTGCAACATCATCTGCTGTCGCCTCCCAGTTAAAGATCAATTGTGCTTCAGCGAGAAGTTCGCCAACGCGTGCGCCGACCATATGGATTCCAAGAACAGGACCATTCTTTTCGGCAACAAGTTTGATTGAACCTGCAGTCTTGAGAATCTGGGCCTTACCGTTGCCAGCGAGGTTGTAATCGAGTTCGACAACGTCGTAACCGCGCTCTTTAGCAATCTTTGTTGATAGACCAACTGATGCAACTTCAGGTTCTGAATATGTAACGCGTGGAACGCCGTCATAGTTGATTGGACGAGGGTTAAGTCCTGCAATTGTCTCGGCAACAAGGATTCCTTCTTGGAATCCAACGTGTGCGAGCTGAAGAGTAGGGATGATGTCGCCAACTGCGAAGATGCCTGGGATATTTGTGCGGCAGTGGTCATCCACGGTGATGTATCCGCGATCCATTGCGATACCGACTTCTTGGTAGCCAATTCCATCAGTAACTGGGCCACGGCCGACAGAGACGAGAAGGACATCAGCTGTAAATTCACGGCCATCTTCAAGAGTGACTGTGACGCCATTAGCATCGACGCGATGCGACTTAAAGCGAACGCCGAGTTCAAATTTAATTCCACGCTTGCGGTATGCGCGCTCAAGCAACTTACTTGATGATTCATCTTCAAGTGCGATGAGGTGTGGCAACCCTTCAATGATTGTTACATCTGCACCGAATGACTTCCAGACAGATGCGAATTCACATCCAATAACGCCGCCACCAAGAACGATGGCACTCTTTGGAACGTATCCGAGTGAAGTGCCGTGATCTGAAGTGATAACTCGCTGACCGTCGATATCGAGGCCAGGCAAAGTGCGAGCGTAAGAACCGGTTGCAAGAACGATGTTCTTGCCAACGTACTGAGTTCCATTTACTTCTACGGTGTTATTTGAGACAAGCCGTCCGGAACCTTCAACGAAGGTGATTCCGCGAGATTTAACGAGACCTTGCAAACCTTTATAGAGACCGGCGATAACGCCATCCTTGTAGGAGTTGACACCAACCATGTCGATTGAGTTGAAGGTGGCATTTACTCCGAATTGCGCAGATTCGCGTGCGCTATCTGCAACTTCACCTGCATGTAGCAAGGCCTTGGTAGGAATACATCCGCGGTGAAGACAGGTGCCGCCGACCTTATCTTTCTCGATGAGAGCAACTGAGAGTCCAAGTTGTGCTCCACGAAGCGCCGCTGCATAGCCGCCGCTACCGCCGCCGAGAACTACAAGATCAAAATCTGCCACCGAGATACTCCTTCGCAATGAGCCCCATCTGAAATGAGCTCAACAGTCGTATCTTGCCAGCCTAGGCGGGTGAATGCATAACGCGCTTAGGCGCTGGCAGCCACGGCTAGCTGAACGAGAGAACGGAGGGCTATGCCAGTTCCACCAACAGGGGTATAGCCGTGAGGCTGGCTCTCGTTATAGGCCGGCCCTGCGATATCTAGATGCAGCCACGGCAGTTCATCCGAGACGAAATCCTTGAGGAATAAGCCCGCAACGAGCATTCCGCCCATTCGCTCACCGATATTTGCAAGATCTGCAACCGGTGAATCCAAAGAGGCCCGGAGTTCTACCGGAAGGGGCATGGGCCAGAAAGCCTCGCCAGTCTCTCTTGTCACATCCATAAAGTGAGAAGAAAATTCTGGGTTATTGGTCATGACAGCGCTGGTGCGTGTTCCGAGTGCAACAACTTGCGCACCAGTAAGTGTTGCCACATCGACGATGCCATCGAGATCTTTTGTTTCCTGAGCGCGCACGAGTGCATCTCCAAGAATCAGTCTTCCTTCAGCATCCGGGTTGAGAACTTCTACTGTTTTTCCACCGTACATGGTGATGACATCACTTGGACGAGTGGCGGTATCGCTCACCATATTTTCGGCAAGAGGTGCCCATGTTTCGATTGCAACGGGCAACTTAAGAAGTGCAATTGCAATAGTTGCAGCGCAGACGGCAGCAGCACCCGACATATCTGACTTCATCGCTTCCATACCGAGAGCTGGCTTGAGTGCAAGACCACCGGTATCAAATGTGATTCCCTTGCCAACGTAGGCATATTTTTTCTTCGCTTTTGCACCCTTTGGTGTGTATGAAACGTGAAGCAAGCGTGGGGGATTTGCAGAGCCTTGACCTACTCCAATAATTCCGCCGTAACCCTTTGACTTCAACTGCGCATCCGTCATTACTGAAACTTTAAGTCCAGCAGATGCACCGCCGGCTTTCTTCACTGCATCTGTAATTGCTTTGCAGAATGTTTCAGGAGTGAGATGGCTTGGAGGGGTATTGATTAAGTCGCGAACTAAGTTTGTATATGTTCCGATAATTTCAGCAGATTTGCCGATTGCCTTTACATCTGGTTTTGAAGCCAAATCTGTATGAACTGTTACTGATTTCAGGGGAGCTTTCTGTGCGCTCTTCGTTGATCCTCTGAATTGATCAAAGAGGTAAGACCCAAGTGATGCACCTTCAGCAATCGCCTTTACGGCTGCCGCGTTCTTTGCTGGAAGTGAAAAAGTTGCACTTGAATTTCCAGCTAGTGCGCGAGCTGCAGCACCAGCGGCGCGTCGCAAAACTTCGTGATCGTAATGTGTTGAAGCTTTTCCGAGACCCGTAAAGACAATAAGGCGGGTTGAAGTACCAGGGACCTTGATTACCTCATCGGCTTTTCCGGTAGCGCCCAAATCCGAAAGCGCCTGCATGAGAACCTTGGTATCAATCGCCAAATCACCTGATTCAATCTGAAGAGAAGTGGTTCCAGCCTTTGAGGACTTAGAGTTCTTGACTGCCAACCCAACGACTAAGACATCATCTTTAACAATTCCGTCTGAAAGGCGGATCGTGGTCATGGCGACTCCTCTAGGTATCACTCAATTGATTGATTTCACTCTGCCGTAACAGAGCAGATGCGAGAGCCTAAGTGTAAGTTGTTGCTGTGAAAAACTCACCTTTACATCAGAAGCATGTAGACCTCCAGGCCAAGATGGCTGATTTCGGAGGCTGGCTGATGCCCATCGAATATCCCGGTGCCGGTGTTCTGGCTGAGCACACAGCAGTTCGCGAACGAGTTGGTCTCTTTGATGTGTCGCACTTAGGAAAAGCAAGCGTTGTTGGTGAAGGAGCACTCACATACCTCAATGCAATGTTTACCAATGATCTCAATCGCATTGCCGATAGCAAGGCTCAATACACGCTCCTCTGCAATCCAGATGGCGGCGTGGTCGATGACCTCATCGCCTATAGAAATTCAGAATCTGACTTCTTCCTTATTCCAAACGCATCAAACACAACTGATGTTGTGCGAGTACTCAATGAAAACGTTCCTTCGGGAATATCAATCACGAATCTTCATGAGAAATTTGCAGTTCTAGCTTTGCAAGGCCCGCAAGCTGTCGAAGTGATTCGCAGTCTAGGAATTAATCCCACTATGGATTACATGGCTTTTGCGCACGTTTCTATTGCTGGGTGCGATGTCATTCTCTGCCGCACCGGCTATACCGGTGAACATGGATATGAACTAGTTCCGCAATGGAGTGATGCCTCTGTTGTGTGGGATGCACTCGTTGCCGCGATGAAACCTTTCGATGGGTTGATCTGCGGGCTAGGTGCTCGCGACACGTTGCGCACTGAGATGGGCTATCCGCTTCACGGCCACGAACTCTCACTCGAAATTTCACCTGTGCAGGCAAGTGCTGGCTGGGCTATCGGCTGGAAGAAAGATGGTTTCCGAGGATCTGAAGTGCTTCAATCTCAGCGCGAGGCGGGCACAGTACGCACTCTAAAGGCTTTGAAATCTAATGACCGTGGAATTCCTCGCGCAGGTATGGCGGTAAAAAACGCGGATGGAAAAGAAATTGGTGTTGTAACGAGCGGAACTTTCTCGCCGTCGCTCAAGGTCGGCATTGCTTTGGCGCTAGTCGACCCTGAATATGCTGTGGGGGACTCAGTGACTATTGACGTAAGAGGGCGTGAATCTTCCGCGACAATTAATTCGCTGCCTTTTGTACCTTCACATGTTCGATAAATTCAATCGGAGTTAAAAACGCAGCCCTGGTGTGGGCTCTGCGCAAAGTGTGAAGTATTGGCCTTCCTGCAACGGCAATCAGGGAAGCAGTAAAGATTGCTCGAGGAATATCCCATGCCATCGCTGATAAGAAGTGATACGAGAAGAACCGTGACAGATTTTCAGCGATAGGTGCACCAGCCAGGTAAGAGAGCTGCGTATCTGTACCTAGCGCCCACGGCCAGAATTGAAGATCCATCGCAATTCCAAAGAACTCAGCGGCGAGAATTCCGTATATAACGAGTGCCAAAATTTCCTTCTTGCCGCGCAATGAACGCGGAATGAGCGCAACTCCTAAACCAATCCATCCAGCAGCAAATGCTTGATAGGCAACCCAAGGCCCCATGCCTCCTGTAAGAATTGCAGAGAGCAACATGGAAAGTGTTCCAAGTAGAAATCCAAAAGAAGGACCAAAGACTCGTGCGGAAAGAATTAACACAAACCACATTGGCTCGATGCCCACTGCGCCAGTTCCCATTGGGCGCAATGCAGCAATAAGAGCAGTGAGTACTGCTAACAGGGCGATGGATTTACTATCTAGTCGATTGTTACTGGCACTGATCAGTAAAAGTAGAAGAGCGAATGGTGTTGCCACAAGGAAGATCCACTGAGGATGACCTTGTTTCTCGTTAATTAAGAACGGCCATAGGAAACCAAGTGCGCTAATTGCACTAGCCAGAAATAGCGCGACAAGAGAAGCGCCTTTGAAGGTAAAGATTCCTGACGTTCTCATCAAGGCTGCCCTATAGCGTGAACAACATCGGCGACTGTGAGCCATGGCTTTGGAGACATGACCTTGGCAACTTGAGGAGCAAAGGCGGGAGATGAAAGAAGCACTTCGAGCGTTGTTCCATCGGCAACAATCTCCCCTTCTGCAAGAAAGAGAACTCGGTCTGCGAGTTCGGCTACTAGCTCAACATCGTGTGTAGCTAAGAGAACAGGACGATTGAACTGTGTTGCATACTCTTTAAGCGCAATCGCAAATAGATTCTTGGCGCGATAATCGAGACCTCGGGTTGGTTCATCGAGAACAAGAACTTCAGGGTTTCCTGAAAGCACAATGCTTAAGACGAGCGCTAAACGTTGGCCTTCAGATAAGTCGTTGGGGTGCGCATGAGTAGAAATATCTGGAACTAGTCGACTCAGTAACGATGCAGTTGTGCCGGGGGCTAAGTCATTACTGCGATCTGCAAGTGCGCACTCTTCGGAGACACTTGAAGCAAACAATAAATCGCTTGGTTCTTGAGGAACATATCCAATTTCTTTTCTGCGCTCTGATCCCTTCAGAGTTGTTGGATCTGCGCCATTAACCTTTATCTCACCAGTTTGCGGGGAGTGGAGTCCAACAATCGAATGAAGCAATGTGCTTTTTCCGGCTCCGTTGCGCCCCATGATTGCAACGATTTCTCCTTGATTGACGGACGCACTCACCCCATTGAGCGCAGTCTTTTCGTTGTACGAATGCGAAACCTCTGAAATTTCGATTGCAATCGATTGATTCTTCAGTGGCGACTGAGGCCGTGTGTATTCGGCATTTCTAACTTCTTCAGTCTGTCGTCTCACTTCACGAACGCTTGTACCAATTTCGGAGAGATTGAGTGCGCGGGCTAATTTTACTATAGGTGGGACCAACTCAGAGTGTTTGAGAATCTCATCTGCGGTTCCGATTGATGTATCGCCATTTCCTGCAATATAAATAATGCGATCTACGAATTGGATGACGCGCTCAAGGCGATGTTCGGCGATAATTACCGTCACGCTCAAGTCGTGAACGAGTCGATGAAGAACAGAGAGAACTTCTTCAGCAGCAATAGGGTCTAGGGCGCTGGTTGGCTCATCGAGCACCAGCACTTTTGGATGCATAACAAGGGCTGCACCAATTGCTAGGCGTTGTTGTTCGCCACCACTTAACGTCGCAATGGATCGGTTACGTAGGGCGCTTAAGCTAAGGAGATCCAAAACTTCTTCCACTCTCTTGCGCATTACATCGGGTGGGAAATTCAGAGCTTCCATGCTGAAGGCCAGCTCTTCTTCAACAATATCTGTGACAAATCCATTGATGGGGTTCTGTCCGACAATTCCCACGAGATGCGCAAGGGAACCCGGCTTCACTGTTCTTGTAGAAATTCCATCCACGGAAATGTCACCCGCCAAGATGCCGCCCGTGTGATGGGGGACCAAGCCGTTAATAAGACGTAGAAGTGAAGATTTTCCCGAACCTGTTTCGCCCATTACGAGCACCATCTCGCCTTCTTCAATCTGAAAGGAGAGATCTTCAAGAATCGTCTTTGTTGATTGCGGATAAATAAGTGAGACGTTTGAGAAGGTAATCATCTTGTCACCATCGCAATAGCTAAGGCAGAGGTGAAAAGCAGCATGAGGTTATCGCGCATCAACCAAGGAATGGGTCTATAACGAGAGCGCTTTCTACTGATGCCATAGCCACGAGCATCCATGGCTGCTGCCAATTGAAGTGAGCGAGAGAGGGATTCTTCAAGTAGGGGAATGGCAATGGAGCGGAGTTCAAGCTTTTCAAAACCGCGCAATTTCTGAGCAGTACGGATGCGACGTGCACTTGTAGCGAGTTGCGGAAAGAGGGATGTAGCAATGACGAGGGTGATGCCAATTTCGTAAATGAATGACGGAGTTACACGCAGGAGCTTGTGTGGACTAGTAAGAGAAGTTGCGGCACCGAAAAGCGCAATCATCGTTGCAATGATTACTCCTTCGTGCAGCGAAGATGACAACCGTTCGAGCGTAACTGCGCCACCGATACGAATTCCGGGCATCCATGACGGCAGATCGAGAATGGGCAGAGTGAAGAGGTTGGTTCCTGGAATTGGAACACCAATCAGAATTCCTACAACGGTTCGAATGGCGAGAATAGTCAGACCGATGCGAATGGAGAGAGCGAAGCTCCTCTGCCAGGGCGAGCCATCGCGACGGATATAGACAAGAAGTGCCACCGCACCCACTATCGCCAAGGCGATAAATGCGTTATCGAGTGCGACAACTCCTATGGCTAAGAGAATCGCACAGATCCACAAGGTAAGTGGATGCAGTGGCTTCTTCATGTCTATCTTTTTACTTCTTGAGTAGCGCCGCAGGAGTGTTTATCTCTACGCCGCATTCCTTCTTTGGAAATCCATTAAGTCCGCAAATCAAGCCAGAGCTAGCAGATCGAACCTTAATTACTTGTCCAAGAACATCAATGCCTTGCGATCCTTTAGCAGTTGTCACGCAGCGCACGATTGTCTTCTGAACTTTTTCACCTTTGGGTGCATATGCAGCGCTACCAAATTCAATGACAAGACCAATGCGCTTTGTATCGGGATCTGACTTGGTCTTGCCGCAAATTGAAGCAAATGATGGCTTTGTCTTAGGCGCCACAGATGGAACGTCATCGCTACTGAAAACGAATGACCATCCTTCAACAGCCCCATCTTCAATATCTACAGTTGGACCAGTCATCGCGGCCTTCCATGTAGTTGAGCCTGGGGCTGCTTGGAAGTAACCCCAGTAGCGCCAGCCTTTAGATGCGGCTTGCGACGATGGCATTGCCACTAATTGGGATGAAATGAGAATAATTGCGAAAGCAATTTTCTGTGTTGTTGATTTATTGAATCTTGCATTCATTATGTGAACTCCAGAGTTGAAGAGTCTCACAGGGGTAGCTCGCTAGCGGTCGGTGCGAATACACCAAATACCTTTGGACTACACCCCGCAAACCTCGGCGGGTGTTGGTCAAAATCAAATATCGCCAATAGGTAATCCGACTTGAACGGTTCAGTGATGAACAGTCTTACGGTTGCGGGTCAGCGTCGGAGTTGCACCGAACTTCCCCTATTGGGA
>CAZAET010000009.1:8498-11723 GCA_964484215.1 uncultured Candidatus Planktophila sp.
AAGGCTCTCAAAGGCGTACGCCGTGAGTCCTATGAATTATTTACAAAAGTCTACTTTCCAACGGGCGAGGGAAAGAACGATCGCGGACTTTCACGTAAGCACATAATGGAGTCATGCAATGCTTCATTAAAGCGCCTGAACACTGATCACATTGATCTCTATCAGGCACATCGCTTCGATGTCGAAACTCCTCTGGAAGAAACCCTTAGCGCATTTGATGACTTGATTCGTCAAGGAAAAGTTAGCTATATCGGCTTCTCCGAATGGAATGCGAAGCAGATCTCTGACGCACTGAAGATTCAGGATGCACGCGGCTATAACCGATTCGTTTCTAGCCAACCTCAGTACTCAGCGCTATGGCGCGTTATCGAAAGTGAAGTAGTTCCACTTTCCAAGAAAGAGGGAATCGGGCAGATTGTTTGGTCGCCGATGGCGCAAGGAATTCTGACTGGCAAGTACTTGCCAGGAAAGAAAGCACCAGCCGGTTCACGCGCGACTGATAAGAAGAGCGGCGCTAACTTCATCTCTCGTTGGATGACTGAAGAAGTTCTCATCGCCGTACAGAAATTGAGGCCGATTGCAGATGGCCTTGAACTTTCGATGTCTCAGTTGGCGCTGGCTTGGGTCTTGCAGAATCAGAATGTATCCAGTGCAATCATGGGCGCAACGAAACCTGCACAGGTAAAAGAAAATGTGAAGGCATCAGGAGTAAAGCTCAGCACTGATGTCATGAAAGCGATTGATGACGCTCTCGGAAAACTTCCTGAACGCGACCCAAAGAAGAATGAAAGCCCGAATCCAAGAGCGTAATTCTTTGGCGCTTTGTTAGAAGCTTTCTCCAACTTTTATCTGAGGTTTAGGCGTGCGCATTCTGCGCATCTGAGTTGAGCGCAGCCATCCATACATACCGATGCCCTTAACTTCTGCATCCGGGAATTTTTCTGCAACTGCTCGCTTGATTCGGCGGCTCAAGAAAATTCCGTCGATTACAGAGATGAGAAGGACGCTATACATAATTGCAATGCTGCCAATTTGGAAGATGGCAGAAGGGATAAGAGTGAGGAATAGGACTACGAAGATAATTGGCAAGAAGTATTCGCCGATAGATTTACGTGAATCCACATAATTTCTGACGTATCGCTTTACAGGGCCTTTATCGCGCAATGGAAGAGCGTTCTCATCGCCACGGAGGTATGCCGCGCGTGAAGCGATTCTGGCAGCACGAGCTGCATCCTTGGCGCGCTTCTTCTCTTCCTTAGTTGATGCAGGTGCAAGTGATGAAACCTTGCGAGCTGCTACGGCATCCTTGCGCTTTGGAGTAGGACGGCCTTTTTTACTTGGAGTTGATTCGCTCATGTGCCGAACTATAGAGCGAGCATCTGGTCGAGAGCCAACTTCGAGTACTTCGCAACGCGCTCATCGACCTTAATTTCATTGACAACATGGCCAGCAACGATTGATTCCATTGCCCAGACCAGGTGCGGAAGGTCGATGCGATTCATGGTTGAGCAGTAGCAGACTGTCTTATCGAGGAAGACAATTTCTTTATCGGGATTGTTCGTAGCCAGACGAGATACAAGGTTGAGCTCTGTTCCAATAGCCCACTTGCTTCCTGCGGGCGAGGAGGAGACTGCTTGAATAATCTTTTCCGTACTACCAACAACATCAGAATCGACGACGACTTCATGTTGGCACTCAGGGTGGGTAATTACTTGTACTCCAGGAATTCGAGTGCGCACTTCTTTAATGGATTCGCGAGTGAAGCGACCATGAACAGAGCAATGTCCGCGCCAGAGAATCATTTTGGCGCTACGAATCTGATCTTCAGTTAATCCACCCATCGGCTTCCACGGGTTCCAGAGGACGCAATCGTCTAATGACAGACCAAGCGAGAGAACTGCAGTGTTGCGACCAAGGTGCTGATCGGGGAGGAAAAGCACCTTCTCGCCTTTAGCAAAAGCCCATTCAAGAGTTTTCTGTGCATTCGATGAAGTACATATTGTTCCGCCATGTTCACCGGTAAAGCTTTTAATCGCTGCAGATGAGTTCATATAAGTAACCGGAACTGTTCGCGATGCAACGCCAAGTTTTTCAAGTTCTTGCCAACATTGGTTAACTTGATTTGCGGTAGCCATATCTGCCATCGAACATCCTGCAGCCAAGTCAGGAAGAATCACGCGTTGCTTTGGGGATGTGAGGATGTCGGCACTTTCCGCCATGAAGTGAACGCCACAGAAGAAGATGAATTCAGCTGAACTTTGAGCTGCAGCCGACTGCGCCAATTTAAATGAGTCGCCAGTGATATCGGCGAATTGAATAACTTCATCACGTTGATAGTGATGGCCCAAAATAAGAGCGCGAGACCCAAGTGCTGCCTTTGCAGCTATTGCTCGTTCAACCAGATGCGGGTCACTTGCGGGTGGCAGTTCTCCGGTGCATGAGACTCCTCGCTCAGAAGCGAGGTCGGAGCCTTGACCAAGGACAAGTAGCTCGCTCAGGCTGATAGACATGTACGTATTGTCATGCGTTTGGGTTCGCCACGGCAACCCGACGCGGGTATTCTTCAGCACATGACTACTGAAACAACATCAACTCCAGTCGAGATCACAACAGGCATCACACTTACAGATGTCGCAGCCGCAAAGGTTGCAGCGCTTCTTGCACAAGAAGGTCGCGATGACCTCTACCTCCGCGTTGCTGTACAGCCAGGTGGCTGCTCAGGTCTTCGTTACCAGCTCTACTTCGATGATCGCAATCAAGATGGCGATATCACTCGCGAATTCGGTGCAGTCAAAGTTGTTGTCGACAAGATGAGCGATCCGTACCTCATGGGAGCATCAATCGATTTCGTAGATACAATCGAGAAGCAAGGCTTCACAATTGATAATCCAAATGCACAGGGTTCATGTGCATGCGGCGATTCATTTAACTAATCAGCGTTAATACCTCTCTGCTGTAGTTAGATTCCCACATGAAAATTGGCGTAGCTGGTTCTGTCGGTCTCGATCACCTCATGACTTTCCCCGGAAAGTTCACTGACTCACTTGTCGCCGGTTCACTTGAAAAAGTTTCTCTCTCATTTCTCGTAGACGGCCTAGATGTGCGTCGTGGGGGATGTGCGGCAAATATTGCATTTGGCCTAGGAGTCCTTGGCCTCAATCCAATTCTTATCGCTGCCGTCGGAAAAGACTTCGCTGATTACGATGCATGGCTATCTCGCCATGG
>CAZAET010000009.1:11823-14599 GCA_964484215.1 uncultured Candidatus Planktophila sp.
CGAATCGAAAGTATTGATGGAACATTTATCAAAGTTGGTTGCGCGCAAGAGAAGGCGAAGATTGACCCAACCGGCGTCGGTGATTCTTTCCGTTCTGGTTTTGTTGCAGGGCTTGCGTGGGGACTATCTCACGAACGCTGCGCCCAGCTAGGTTCGATGATTGCCACATACGTTATTGAGACCACAGGCACTCAGGAATATCGATTTACTAAAGAAGAATTTGTAGCCCGATTTAGCGAGGCATACGGAGCAGATGCAGCCGCGGAAGTAGCTGCGCACTTACCCGCGTAATTTTTGCAGCACAGCCTTCAAAGCGGTTGCAAGCTCCAAAATATCTTCTTCAGTAGTTTCTGAGTGCAAGGTAAATCGCAGGTGTCCATTTGTTTCATAGCCCATTGCTGCTAGCACATGGCTCGGTTGCAAATCTTCAGGAGAACACGCAGATCCTGAATCCACATCAATGCCAAGGGCAGCAAGTTC
Organism: uncultured Candidatus Planktophila sp.; assembly: GCA_964484215.1. Lineage (GTDB taxonomy): Bacteria > Actinomycetota > Actinomycetes > Nanopelagicales > Nanopelagicaceae > Planktophila. The sequence goes on from CAZAET010000009.1 coordinate 12,304, forward strand.
GCGGATAACAGGTTCGCCAGCCACACCCTTAGCGACTAATGAAAAGAGATGGGGCAGTGCGGGCGCGTGAGGTGCGACAACTTCCACACCTTCAAGAGAAGAGAGTGCAGATATCGCGAAAGTGCGAAGAGCAGGGTCTTCACCTTTAAAGTTTTCCAGCGCAATGGAAGACGCAATCAGGAGTGGAAGTGAGTAACTTCCTGGAGAGCTAATTGGAGCGATATGCGGGAGTGGGTAAGAGAATTCAGAACGATTATTTATTGCCATAATCGCAAGACCTGCAGGTCCGTTCCACGATAGCGAATCAAATAAAGCGGTATTCCAAAGTGGCGGAAGAGGAAGTCTTGAACCCGATGCAGTGGCATCGACTGCTACTAGGATTGAGGTTTGAATATCTGGGTGTTCTTGAATGACCCCGGTTTCACCGTTTGCTAACTGCAGTGAAAGCACCGATCCAGGGGCTATCTTTGCGTGGTTTTGAATTCCACCGCCTCGGTCGACAGAAAGCTCTGAAACTTCACCGGAATGAGATCGTGCGATTGCTCGAATCTTTCCTTTATCGGTGGCTGAATACACAAAGGGGGAGTTCTCTCGAAAGAGCCCGGCGATGGAGAGAAAGTGGCCCAGTGCTGGCTCACCAATGACTTCGATTGAGGAGACCGGAATAGCCAACCTGTCGGCGATATTTTCTAGGGCTTGGTTTCGAAGAATCGCTGCCTTCGCAGAGCTCTGAGAAATCTTCTTGGGATCGGCCCATCCCTGGTCAAAAGCCGCTAGTAGCGCCTGTCTTGCGGCAGGGTGGAGCTGGCCTTCGGAGGTGAAATTTCTTGTGACACGAACCACCGAATGAACGCTACTCGCTCGGGCGAGCGTCCGCACGTCGCACCACTATCCTTAAGCCATGTCGTCACAAGCTCCGCGCAGCAAGCGCTTTATCCGAGTCGCAGCGATCTTCGTACCCGCGCTACTCCTCCTCTCTGGCTGCTCTTTTAAGTCAGAAGATATTTCAGGTATGGGTTTTCCAAAGGGAGTCTCGAGCGTCAATGACATCTCGCTCTCTTTATGGCAAGGCGCATGGATTGCAGGCGGAGTCGTTGGTGTATTTACGCTCATCCTCATCTTGTGGCCAGCTGTCTTTCACCGCGCAAAGGCGAGCAAGGGTGAATTCCCTAAGCAGACTCAGTACAACATTCCCGTTGAAATTCTCTACACGGTCATTCCTTTTATCATCGTTGCAGTTCTCTTCTACTTCACTGCTGTGAAAGAGACAAAGATTGTTGATAAGACTTCACCTGTGAAGCACGAAATCACTGTCGAAGGTATCCAATGGTCATGGCAGTTTGGTTATCCAGAAGCGGGCAAAGAAGCGGTCGTAACCGGCACACCGGCACAGGCTCCAACTCTCTACCTACCACTTGGCGAATCAGTTCGTTTTACCTTGACAGCAAATGATGTTGTTCACGGATTCTGGATTCCGGCATTCATGATTCAAATGCAGAATCTGCCCGGAGAAGTTAATAAGTTGCAATTTACTGCAAATAAATTGGGCGAGTTCCCTGGTCGATGCAACATTCTTTGTGGACGTAACCACTCGCAGATGCTTTTCACAGTAAAGGTTGTAACGCCCGAGCAATATCAAAAGTATCTTGATTCATTGAAGGTGAGCGCAGCATGACAACATTCGCAGAGCGTCCAACGATTTCAGCGCCAGTCCAGGGAGTTCAAAAGACTTCGCTGGGAAGCCAATTCGTAAAGACAATCACTTCAACTGATCACAAGCGCATCGGTTACCTTTACCTAGCAACGTCATTTGCGTGGTTCCTTATTGGTGGCCTATTAGCGCTTCTTCTTCGAGTCGAACTTACCCGTCCAGGAATGCAGTTCCTAAGCGTCGAGCAGTACAACCAGATCTTCACAATGCACGGAACAATCATGCTTTTGATGTTTGCAACTCCGTTGTTCGTTGGATTTGCCAACGTGATTATGCCTTTGCAGATCGGTGCAGCAGACGTTGCCTTCCCACGATTAAATATGCTCTCTTACTGGCTCTTCCTCTTCGGTTCCATTCAAGCAGTTGCTGGATTCTTATCCCCAGGTGGAGCTGCATCATTCGGATGGACTGCATACGCACCACTTGCTAACTCGACATATTCACCTGGTATTGGTGGAGATCTCTGGGTCATGGGGCTTGCAATTTCTGGTCTCGGAACAATTCTTGGCGGCGTCAACTTCATTACAACTATCTTCACAATGCGCGCACCTGGAATGACGATGTTCCGTATGTCTATCTTCTCTT
>CAZAET010000010.1:0-6009 GCA_964484215.1 uncultured Candidatus Planktophila sp.
CTTGCGATATCGGAATCATGGTGACGGCAAGCCATAATCCACCGCAAGATAATGGTTACAAGGTTTATGTAGGACCCGAAGCAGATGGAGTTAAGTACGCATCATCACAGATCATCAATCCAACAGATGGCTTTATTGCAGCTGATATTGATGCAGTGACCGCGCTGAAGTCACTGCCCCGCGGCAGCAAATGGACTATCTTGGATGAAGAAATATTAAATGAATATGTGAAGCGCACCAGCGCACTTGCTCCCCGTCCTGGAGATCTCAAAGTTGTTTATACAGCGATGCATGGCGTTGGTACCGAGACAGCTCAGCTTGTCTTTAACAAAGCCGGCTTCTCATCACTCATTACCGTTGATGAGCAGTGCACTCCTGATCCTGATTTTCCAACCGTTGCCTTTCCCAACCCGGAAGAGCCTGGCGCCATTGATCTTGCTCTTAAGAAGGCCCGCGATTTCAACGCCGAATTAGTAATTGCCAATGACCCTGATGCTGATCGATGCGCAGCTGCCATTAATGACCCTGCAGTTGGCTGGCGCATGCTGCGCGGAGATGAATTAGGCGTGGTGCTGGGCGAATGGATTGCTCGCTCAAAACCATCCGGAACATTTGGAAACTCAATTGTTTCCTCATCCGCTCTTCGCAAAATCAGCGGCCATTATGGAATTGATTTCCAAGAAGTTCTTACAGGCTTTAAATGGTTGGCCAAGATTGAAGATCTCGCATTCGGATATGAAGAAGCAATTGGTTACGCAGTTGATTCAGATACCGTCAACGATAAAGATGGAATCTCAGCGGCAATATTCTTGGCGCAAGTTGCCATGGACCTGAAGCGAGATGGCTTAACAATTAGCGACTTGCTCAATCAAGTGTGGGAGCGCCATGGTTTCCACGGCACCGAACAGATCTCAATTCGAGTCTCAGATATGTCTGCTATTACTCGATTGCTGGCAGGTCTTCGCCAGAATCCACCAAAGGAGATTGCAGGACGAGCGGTGGAATCAATTGATGATTTAGCTGCACCTCAAGATGGCTTGCCTCCAACAGATGGTTTACGGATTTGGCTTGCCGGCGGAATCCGCATCATTGTTCGCCCATCTGGCACCGAGGCAAAGATGAAGTGCTACATCGAAGTAATTACTAAGACTTCAGGCGATTCGGAAGCGCTATTAAATGAACTGCGCGAACCTTTGAAGAAGTTCTTGGCAGGTTAAGCGCCGAAGCGCTCAACAAATTCATCGAGCATTGCAGCTGTTCCGCTAGCGCCACTGCGCTTTACGCCAGCATCCATAAACGAAAGCAACATATCGAGTGACTTCACACCGCCCGCACTCTTTACCTCAACCTTTGATGAGACTGATGCACGCATAAGTTGTACATCTTCAAGGATCGCACCTGTTGGAGCAAAACCTGTTGATGTCTTCACATAATCAGCGCCTGCTGCCTCGCAGAGCTGGCAGGCCTTAACAATCTCCTCTTTGGTCAGGTAGGCATTCTCAAGGATTACCTTTACCTGGTTGCCGTTTGCCGCAGCGACGACGGCCGCAATCTCTTCGCGGACTTCGTCATACATCCCTGACTTCATCCAACCGATATTGATAACGACATCGATTTCAGTGGCTCCATCAGCAACAACCTGCTTGGTTTCAAAGACTTTTGTGGCAGTTGCAGAGTTGCCGTGCGGAAACCCGACAACGGTTCCGACATGTACATCGCTGCCGCGCAAAATATCGGCACAAAAAGCAACATCGGCTGGCTTACAGCAGACAGATGCAACGTCGTACTTCATGGCAACTTCGCAGCCCGCCTTCACTTCATCACGTGACATATCTGGACGCAAGAGCGCGTGATCAATTGTCTTTGCGACTTGGCGAAGGGTGTACTTAGGATGTGCCATTACTTACTCCTCTGAAATCTTTGCGTACGCTGGTTTAACAACACTTTCAATGATTGCAAGTCGCTCTTCGAATGGAATGAATGCGCTCTTTAGAGCATTAATCGTTACGCGCTGAAGATCTTGGAAGGTCCAATCACATTGGCTAACCATCTCGGTCATTTCACGTGACATTGATGTTGCTGACATCAAACGGTTATCGGTATTGATGGTGACGCGGAATCTAAGCTTGGCCAGGCGGGCAAGCGGGTGGTGCGCGAATGAGTCCGCCACACCAGTCTGAATATTTGATGAAGGGCACATCTCAAGCGGTACACGACGATCGCGGACGTAGGAAGCAAGACGTCCTAAACGCGGTGGAGTGTGATTGAAATCGATATCGTCAGTGATGCGAACGCCATGTCCCAATCGTTCGGCTCCGCAGAGTTGAATTGCTTCCCAGATTGATGGCAGGCCATAAGCCTCACCAGCGTGGATGGTGAAGTGAGCATTTTCGCGGCGTAGATATTCAAAGGTATCGAGCTGATCGCTAGGTGGAAAACCATCTTCAGGGCCTGCGATATCAAAGCCAACCACGCCGTGATCGCGATACTTCACTGCAAGCTCAGCAACCTCTTGCGAGAGATTGTTCTGGCGCATTCCGCACAATAGTGACATCACGCGAATTGTGTTGCCTTCTGCCTTAGCTTCAGCTTCACCGGCACGGAAACCTTCGAGGATTGCTTCGATTGCCTGGGAAAGAGATAAACCTTTTTCGGTGATGAGCTCTGGCGCCATACGAACTTCGGCATAGACAACGCCATCACGAGCAAGATCTACTGCGCATTCGCGTGCAACGCGTACGACATCTTCTTTACGTTGCATGACAGCAACTGTGTGCGCAAAGGTTTCAAGATAGAGAACGAGTGAACCTGAATCACAGGAGCTGCGGAACCATTCGGCAAGTTCAACAGCATCGTATGTTGGAAGTTCGTGGCCAATCTCCTTGGCAATATCAATAATTGTTTGCGGGCGAAGTCCTCCGTCAAGATGGTCATGCAAAAGCGCTTTAGGAAGTCGCTTTACTTGATCGGCCGTTGGCTTCTTAGTTAGGTCGCTCATCCTTCAATTCTTTCTAACACTAGAGGCAGACGATTGACCGTTCCACCTTCAACTATTGTGACAGCGCCATCAAGAATCTGTAGAGCGCGTTCAAATCGTGGGGCTTCATCTGTATGCAAGGTCATCAATGGGGAGCCTGCGGTGATGTAATCGCCAGGTTTTGCGTGAAGTTCGATTCCGGCACCTGCTTGGACTTTTTCACCTTGCTTTGAGCGACCTGCGCCCAATCGCCATGCGCTCACACCGACCTTCATCGCATCCAACGTTGTGATGATTCCGCTATTGGCTGCCTTCACAACATGCTGCTCGCGCGCTACTGGAAGTGCAGCATCGGGATCGCCACCCTGAGCACTGATCATGCGGCGCCAATGGTCCATTGCGCTGCCATCTTTAAGCGCATCGGCTGGATCTTTACCGACAATTCCCGCGGCATCAATCATCTCGCGAGCAAGGAGAATGGTTAACTCAACAACATCAGATGGTCCGCCACCTGCAAGTACTTCAACGGATTCGCGAACTTCGAGTGCATTACCTGCAGTGAGCCCTAATGGAACATCCATTGCAGTAACGAGAGCGCGAGTCTTTACACCTGCATCTTTACCAAGTTGCACCATAGTGCGAGCGAGTTCGGATGCCTTTGCAGGGTCTGACATAAAGGCCCCAGAGCCTGTCTTTACGTCGAGAACGAGTGCAGACGTTCCTTCGGCGATCTTCTTGCTCATGATTGATGATGCAATTAGTGGGATAGCTTCTACAGTTGCTGTGACATCACGAAGTGCGTAGAGCTTCTTATCTGCAGGTGCTAGTCCTGCCCCCGCTGCACAAATAACTGCGCCGGTATCTTGCAAGACCTTGAGCATCTCATCATTGGTTAGCGATGCGCGCCAACCAGGAATGGATTCAAGTTTGTCGAGAGTTCCACCGGTATGTCCTAGCCCGCGACCTGAAAGTTGAGGAACTGCTCCCCCGCATGCTGCAACAAGTGGAGCAAGTGGAAGAGTGATCTTATCGCCGACGCCACCCGTTGAGTGTTTATCTGCTGTTTTACGATTGAGCTTCGACCAGTCCATACGTTCGCCGCTATTGATCATGGCATTTGTCCAGCGAGAAATTTCTCGTGAATTCATTCCATTAAGAAGAATTGCCATCAGAAGTGCTGACATCTGTTCATCAGCAACGACGCCACGTGTATAGGCATCGATAACCCAATCAATTTGCGGATCTGTTAACTCATTGTGATCACGTTTTGCTGCAATGATTTCTACAGCTGCAAATGGTTCAATCATGAAAGGCGTTCGTTCATCTCTTCAGGACCAAATGCCCATGGAAGAAGGTCGCCCAGGGTTTTAATACCTTCATTGGTATCCATCTGAAGCTTTGATCCGCCGTGCTCTTGCAAGAGCTGACGACAACGTCCACATGGCATTAAGGGATTTCCCGCAATATCTACGCAAGCAAAGGCGATTAAGCGCCCGCCGCCTGTTGCAATGAGATTGGAAACTAAACCACATTCGGCGCAGAGCGTAAGTCCGTAGCTAGCGTTTTCAACATTGCACCCTGTGATGATGCGACCATCATCAACGAGCGCTGCAACACCAACTGGAAATTTTGAATATGGCGCGTAGGCCTTCTTCATAGCACCGAGTGCTTCACTGCGTAGCAAATCCCAATTGATTTCCATTAGTGAGAACCGCCTCCGCGTTTATAGGCGATGCCATCGGCTGCGGGCGCTCGAACTTTGCCGACAAAGCCCGATACAGCGATGATGGTTGCAATGTATGGAGCCATCAACATGAATTCTGATGGAATAGGCGTTCCGGTAATTGTGAGAAGTCCCTGCAAGTTATCTGCAAAACCAAAGATGAGGGCAGCAGCTACTGCGCCTAGTGGGCTCCAGCGACCGAAGATAAGAGCAGCCAGTGCGATAAAGCCCTTGCCGGCAGTCATTTCCTTGCTAAAGGAACCAACTGCGCCCAATGTGAAGAATGCTCCACCGAGTCCAGCAACTGCACCAGCAATAAGAACATTGCGGAATCGAATCTTGTTGACATCGATACCAACAGATTCTGCAGCAGTTGGGTGTTCGCCCACAGCGCGGGTGCGTAGACCCCACTTTGATTTGAAGAGCGCGACATGGATAAGAATGACAGCTGCATACATCAGATAAACAATTATGTTCTGGCTAAAGAAGATAGGTCCTATGACCGGAATCTTTGCGAGAATTGGAATCTCAATAGGTGCAAAGGTTCCGCCAGAGTTCCATGTTGATTGATATGGAATCAGAAGCTTCTTATAAAGGAAGCCAGTCAAACCAATAACAAGAACGTTGAGAACGAAACCAAGTACAACTTGATCGATTCCGTACTTGATAGCAAAGACCGCCAGAAGCCAAGCAATTGCCGCCCCTGCGAATGGTGCAACCAATAGCCCTGCAATCTTGTTCTGGGTCAGTGATGCGATAACGCCCGACATGAAGGCACCTGCAAGCAGTTGTCCTTCAATTGCAATATTGATAACGCCCGAACGTTCGGAGAGGACGCCTGCCATTGCCCCAAAAATGAGAGGTACAGAGAGGAAGAGCGCGCCTTGAAGAAGACCGGTAAATGGGATGAATTTGCCGGCGGCTGCCCAACATAAAAATGACATCAGGAATGATGCACCGAAGAGACCGCTTGCAAAACGAATGGTCTTACGCGCTCTAAATTGAAGAACAGAGAGAAGCACTGCAAGGAGTGCAATCACTGCAAATACAAGAGCGCCTGACTTTGAATCGACGATGCGTTCGCGTGTAAGTACCCACTCGTTGCCTAAGACAAAGTTAAATGTCACAGGAGCGCTGGTCTTAGGAAGAAGGCCGAAGAGGATCAGTGCAAAGGCTCCGAGTGAACCCATGGTGATAATTCCGCGCTTGCGGCGACGTTCTGGAGCAGAGAGAGCTCGTACTTCTGTAGTGCTCATTAGCCGTTCCATCCCTTCGAAGCGACTGTTTCGCCAGCGTCAACGTTCTTCAA
>CAZAET010000010.1:6109-13903 GCA_964484215.1 uncultured Candidatus Planktophila sp.
GCGCGACCTAAGAGAGCAACGGTGATTGCATCGAATCCAAAGCTTCCACCAACGCCGGCAGTCATCGCAGGTTCTGAACCAAGAATCTGAACTGCGCCGCCGAGTCCGGCAAGTGCGCCTGCAATAAACATGACAGATGTTGTTACGCGAGCAACTGAAATTCCTGCAGTGCGTGATGCGGCCGCATTTGCACCCACTGCTCGGAATCGGAATCCCCATGTGCTTCGGTTGAGCAGCCACCAGATGACAGCTGCTGCAAAGAGAGCAACGATAAATCCAAGGTTTGCGCGAAGTTCGGAGCCAAATAAATGCGGCAGACGTGCGCTCATCTTTACTTCGGGAGCAAGTGGATCTTGGCGGCCAGGGCGTAAGAAAGCAGTAGTGCTCAATAGCCAGAGCAAGAAATATCCAGCAACGTAGTTGAGCATGATTGTCACAATTACTTCATGTGCACCTGTTCGTGCTTTGAGAAGGCCAACGAATCCCCCGTAAAGTCCAGCGAAGAGTATTGCGGCTGCAATTGCAGCTACTGCGTGGATTCCAGTCGGAAGATCGAATGAAAATCCGACCCAACTTGCACCAATAGCACCTGCAATAAATTGTCCCTGCGCGCCGATATTAAATAGTCCGGCACGGAATGCAAGTGCGACAGAGAGGCCAGTAAGAATCAATGGAGACGCAGCGACAAGAGTTTCAGATAGCGGATAAAACCCTTGGAAGAAATGACCTTCAGCTAAACGTGGGTCGAAGATAGAACCACGAAAGAGCGCCCAATAAGCGTTACCAGCTGTTGATAGGCCCTTTGAGAGCATTGCAAGTGGATTGCCCTTGAGGGCCAATACCGTCGAGTCAGAGAATGCCACGAGAAGTCCACTGACAAATAGCGCCATCGCGAATGACAGTGCCGGAAGAATTAACTTCTTTAGCTTCATGGCTTAACTCCCGCCATCAAAAGACCAAGGTCTTCGCGAGAAGTTGTGGCCGGGACAATTGCAATAAACTCTCCGCGATACATCACAGCGATGCGATCGGCGAGAGCTGAAACTTCATCTAGCTCAGTACTGAAGAGAAGAACTGCTCGTCCAGAATCTCGTTCAGCGATGATGCGCTCGTGAACAAATTCGATAGAACCGACATCAAGGCCACGTGTAGGTTGTGAAGCAACTACAAGTTTGACCGGTCGGGATAACTCGCGAGCCAGAACTACTTTCTGCTTATTTCCACCCGAGAGTGAAGATGCGGTGTCTTTCGAAGATTGGGTGCGGATATCAAATTCGGTAATGCGCTTTTCGGCTTCTTGAGCGACCACGGTAGGTGAGATCACGGGACCCTTTGCATATGGTGGCAAATCATGGAGGTCGAGAATCAAGTTCTCTTCAATACTGAATGAGCCGATCAGGCCATCTTCTTCGCGGGATTCAGGGACAAATGCGATTCCAGAATGAAGAGCTTCGCGCACCGAAGATTTGGTGATATTCACTCCATCAAGGGAGATAGTTCCGTGTACATGTTCCTGAAGACCAACAATTGCTTCTGCGAGCTCTGACTGGCCATTTCCTTGCACGCCTGCGACAGCAAGAACCTCACCTGTGCGTAATTCAAAGGAGACGTTCTTAACGAGCGAGCGACCTGTGTGATCAGAGATGCTCAAGTTCTTCACATCGAGCATGACTGAGCCAAGTTGTGGCGCGTTCTTATCTACATCGAGTGAAACGGGGCGACCCACCATAAGTGAGGCGAGCTCCTCTTGTGAGGCTGAAGGCGAGGCAGTTCCTACTACCTTGCCTCTACGGATAATCGTAATCTTGTCGGCAGCTTCCTGAACTTCACGCAATTTATGGGTAATAAAGACAATGGAAGTTCCACGATCTTTCAACTTTTTCATATTACGCAAAAGTTCATCGGTCTCTTGTGGAGTAAGTACTGCTGTTGGTTCATCAAGGATAAGAACCTTCGCATCGTAAATTAGCGCGCGAATGATTTCTACACGTTGCTGAAGTCCAACGGGTAAATTTTCGACAAGGGCATCAGGGTCAATATCAAAGTTAAATTCTGCAGATACTCGAAGTATCTCTTGACGAGCAGTCTCGAGATCAAGAAGCCCCGGACCCTTTGTCTTCTCATGGCCCAACACAATATTTTCTGCAACAGTAAAGACCGGAATCAGCATGAAGTGTTGGTGAACCATGCCAATGCCTGCAGCTAGAGCATCAAGTGGAGATTGAATATCAACGATTTTTCCATCAACGCTGATTGTTCCTTCATCAGGTGACAGAAGACCGTAGACGATGTTCATCAGCGTAGATTTTCCCGCACCGTTTTCGCCGAGAATTGCATGGATCTCGCCATCAGCAACAGCGAGGTCGATGGATTCATTTGCAACGAGGGCACCAAAGCGCTTTGTGATTCCGCGCAATTCCAGTGACATGTGCGTAAATCTACTAGTTTTGTTGCACTTTAGAAAGTTAAATGAAAAGAAAGATGGGCTAGCACCGAAGCGCTAGCCCATCTTTGTAAAACTAGTTTTAGCTAATTACTTAGCTGAAACCTTTCCGCTGCGAATATCGTTACCAAGCTTTGTAACTTCAGTACGAAGCTTTGTAGGAACCATACGGATCAAGTCATGGTAAGGAGCAAGGAATGTTCCTGCATTCTTGAGGTTACCGTTGTAGCCAGTTGCTGAGAACTTTCCAGCAGCCTGGTCCTTGATTACAGCCTGTACAGAAGTTCCGACACCCTTAACTACAGATGTAAGAAGAACCTTCTTGTACTGTGGAGCTGCAACGTATCCATCAGTATCAACCCAGATAACAACTGACTTCTTTGAAGTGAGTGAGTTACCTGCTGTTGCTCCACCAAGTCCACCAGCAACTGGGAAGATTACATCTGCACCCTGCTGCTCGAAGTTCTTAGAGATCTGAAGTGCCTTAGCTGAATCTGAGAAGCCACCGACGAATGTTCCGTCCTTCTTAGCTGTATCCCAACCAAGAACTGTTACTGACTTGCCCTTGACCTTGTTGTAGTGAGCTACACCCTTAGCAAAGCCATCCATGAAGATTGTGACTGGTGGAATGTTAAGTCCGCCGTATGTTGCAACCTTTGCTGTCTTTGATACTCCAGCTGCAAGGTAACCAGCTTGGAATGCTGATTCATTTGTTGAGAACTGGATTGGCTTGAGGTTTGCAAACTTTGTACCTGGGTAGACAGAACCGTCTGCGCCATGGTCTTCGCCATCCTGATCAACAATTGCGAAGTTCACGGTTGGGTTTGCCTTAGCGCCTGCAACGATTGCGCTGTTGATAAGGAAGCCAACACCAATGATGATGTTGCACTTTTCGTCTACAAGCTTCTTAATGTTTGGTGCGTAATCTGCATCAGTTGTTGCTGCAAGATACTTAACTGTTACGTTCTTATCTGCCTTTGCTGCAGCCTGTGCGCCTGCCCAAGCAGATGCGTTAAATGACTTGTCGTCCACGCCGCCTGTATCGAGTGCAAGACATGCCTTAGTTGCGTTAGCTGCTGTTGCTGCTGGTGCTGCACCGAAAGCAAGTGCCGCAGCAGCGAAAACTGCTACAAACTTAATTGTCTTCTTCAAGGTTTTCCTCCAAGGAATATTGGTTGTTCTGTGTGCATGAGCCTAGTCTTCCGCGCTCAGATTCAACAAAATGCGAGGCTCTAAAACACAGTGTGGCTTGTAACAGTTGTGAAAACTCTCAACTAGAACTTTATGTTTTATGCGGGAATCTTCTCCGCAGTGGCAGCGGCCACATTAATCAAATCACTCACATTGGCCAATTCTTTGGAACGGACTGTGAATTCTATTCCGCCACCGGTAATTCCATAGCTGCGGCCATAAATGCCCGCATCTGCATCGAGAATATCTAGGTACTGCTTCTTAGCAACAGAGAGTGCAATGACATCGTAGATTGCTTTATCCACGCGCTTCACAACTGAGGCAATAAGCAATTTCTTAGTTGCGTTGGTGACGGTGATGTATTGATCAGGCTCAATATTAATAAGCCCGAGAACTGATCCTTTTTTCTTAGCATTACGAGCAACGATTGATCTAAAAATTTCTGCATCTGAACCAAAGGTTGTGGCGAAGACTACGTCTGCTCCTGCATCAAGTACTTGAGTCGTTGCAACCGAGTAAGAACCTGAAACGTATTTAACGATAGGGATTACCTTTTTCTTAGAAGCAAATACGCCGGCAGAGAATCCATCCTTAAAAAGGTCTGCCTGGTTTGGATTGGCAATCATCGCAACTTTGCCTGTTTTGGAAATCAGAGCTGCGCTATATCCCGCAAGGTATGCACCTTGTACATTGGCGAAGATAACTGATGTCACATTAAGCGCTGCCACGCTGGCATCGTTAATGATGGCAAATTGCGTATTGGGAAACTCAACTGCCAGGGCTTGAAGAGTCGGTGCATAGCCACTGCCAATAACGATGATGGGGTTGCAATTCTTAGAGATGAGCGAACGGATGCGCTTTTCACGATCTGCGCTGCTGCCATCGGTAACAACTGCATCAAGCTTGAAATCAAATTGTCGCTGAGCCTTTTCTAACCCTGAGGCTGCAGCATCATTAAAGGACTTATCTCCACGTCCGCCAATATCGTAGGCAACGCCAACGCTGAGAGTAGTTGCCGCCTGTGCTGGCGCAGAAAGCAATGACGCGCCAAGTAAAAGCGCAACGAAGGCGGCGCGAATCTTCATTAGAGGACCACACCTAGATTCTTGTAAGTGTTATCGATTGTCTGCTGAGCAACAGTACGTGCTTTTTCAGAACCCTGATGCAAAATATCGAGAAGGTGCTTTTCATCTTCAAGAAGTTCGACGGCCTTTGCTCGAATTGGGCGAAGGTATTCGACAACGACTTCAGCGACTGCTAATTTAAAGTCTCCATAGCCCTTACCTTCAAATTCATTCTCGAGTTCTGCGATGCTCTTACCTGAAAGTGCTGAGTGAATGGTGAGTAGATTGCTAATTCCTGGCTTTTCAGCGACGTCGTATTTAACTTCGCGGCCAGCATCAGTCATCGCGCTCTTAATCTTCTTGAGGTTAGCTTCAGGCGTATCCATAATTTCAATCACTCCAGCAACTGCTCCGGATGACTTACTCATCTTTGCAGTTGGCTCTTGAATATCGTTGATCTTCGCTGCTGTCTTAAGGATGTATGCCTCGGGAAGTTGGAAGGTATTTCCGTAACGCGAATTAAAACGCCCAGCTAGGTCACGAGTAAGTTCGATGTGCTGACGCTGATCTTCGCCAACAGGCACGTAATGCGCTTGGTAGAGCAAGATATCTGCAGCTTGAAGCATGGGATATGTAAAGAGTCCAACGCGAGCAGAATCTGCGCCAGCCTTTGAAGATTTATCTTTAAATTGGGTCATGCGGCTTGCTTCACCGAAACCAGTCATACACTCCATGATCCAGCCCAATTGGTTGTGTTGTGGAACTTGTGACTGAACAAAGAGAGTTGATTTATCAGGAGAGATGCCGAGAGCCAATAGTTGAGCCGCAGATGCAAGTGTGCGCTTGCGTAAAAGTGCTGGGTCAGTTTCGACTGTTAACGCGTGGAGATCAACGATGCAGTAAAAAGCATCATGGCCTTCTTGGAGTTCAACCCACTGCTTTACCGCGCCCAGATAATTACCTAGGTGGAAAGAGTCACTAGTTGGCTGAATGCCAGAGAGAACACGCTTCATGGATGTAATTCTCGCACGCCCTAGTAGTTACGCGAGATCAATAATCGTCCAGCGCGCTTACCTTCCATAGATAGCACTGTGATTCGAACGCCGTTCACCCCAACAATGTCGCTGGCAACTGGAATTCGCCCTAAATAATGCATCACAAAACCACTTGCGGTCTCGTATGGACCATCTGGTAATTCGATGCCAGTTTCTTCCAATAAATCCTCGAGAGAGATGAGTCCGTCAACCTCAAAATCGCCAGTACGGGATTCGAGAGAAACCTCAGTCTCATCACCATCGTATTCATCGCGAATATCGCCAATGAGTGTTTCGACGAGATCTTCAAGGGTGACAATGCCATCGGTGCCACCGTACTCATCGAGAACAATTGCAAGATGCTGGCGCTGACTTCTCATCTCGGTGAGAGCAGGCAAAATTCCCTTTGTGCCAGGTAGATACATGATGTTACGTGAGAGCTCTTGAATCTTTGCATTTGAATTTGCTAGTGAGGTATCAAGTAAGTCGCGAACGTGGATAAATCCAATAACTTCATCAGATGAGCCACGAACAACGGGATAACGCGAGTGCGCCTTTTCGATGGCGAGCGCAATTGCTTTGCCTACAGTTAAGGAAGCGTCCATGAAATCAACTTCAGTGCGCGGCACCATGACTTCATGAACTTGACGCTCTGATGCGTTAAATACTTCTTCAACAATGTCACGCTCTTCATCAGTAAGCGCTGCGTGTCCTGCAACCAAGTCCAGAAGTTCTTCTTCAGAGATCTGACTGCGCTGTTCTTTAGGGTCAATACCAAAGAGGCGCACGACGATATTTGTTGAATGAGAAAGGATCCAGATGATGGGGCGGAATAGATGCGCTACGAGATCGATAAATCCCGCCAATGCGAGCGCAATCTGTTCGGTGCGAAATAGCGCAAGGCGCTTTGGTACAAGCTCGCCGAAGACTAAAGAGAAGTAGGCGATGATCAGTGTGACGCCAACAAGGGAGGTGGTGTTGGCTGTTCTTGTAGAGATTCCTAAATCTTCAAGCCAAGGAATGACATAGACACCTAACTTTTCAGCACCAAGGGCAGCTGAAAGAAAACCTGTGACGGTAACGCCGACCTGTAGCGCGGCTAAGAGTCTGTTGGGATTGCTAGCAACGTGAGCGACCTTGGCTCCTCGCTTGCCACGGGTCGACATCTGTTTGATCTGGCTTTCGCGCAGAGAGATGAGTGCGATTTCGGCTGCGACAAAGAGGGCTCCGAGAAGGATGAGCCCAAGGACAAGTCCAATGGAGGGAAGGATTGATCCCGCGGGGTGGCTTTCCATGATGTGAGAAGTCTAGCGACTGCCCTTCCTAAACGCTCCCCTGTGCCATAACCTTTCCCACGCTGGTCAACCGACCAGCACCTTCATCCTCGGACCGTCGGGCACGTACCTGCCCGGATAAGGAAATGTAAAAATGGCATCAGTTGTATTCGAAAATGCATCACGCATCTACCCAGGCACAACAGCTCCTGCAGTAGACAAGCTCAACCTCACCGTCGCAGATGGCGAGTTCCTTGTTCTTGTTGGACCATCAGGTTGCGGTAAGTCAACATCACTTCGTATGTTGGCAGGCCTTGAAGAAATCGACGGTGGTCGAATTCTTATTGGTGATCGCGATGTAACAAACGTTGCACCAAAAGATCGCGATATCGCAATGGTCTTCCAGTCATATGCGCTTTACCCACACATGACTGTTGCAGAGAACATGGGCTTCGCTCTTAAGATCGCAGGCGTTGATAAAGCAGAACGCGAAAAGCGTGTCCGCGAAGCAGCAAAGTTGCTCGACCTCGAGCCATACCTAGAGCGCAAGCCAAAGGCTCTTTCAGGTGGTCAGCGTCAGCGCGTTGCAATGGGCCGTGCGATTGTTCGCGAACCACAGGTGTTCTTGATGGACGAACCACTTTCAAACCTTGATGCGAAGTTGCGCGTTGCAACTCGTACACAGATTGCTGCACTGCAGCGTCGCCTCGGAATTACAACTGTCTACGTAACACACGACCAGGTTGAAGCTATGACCATGGGTGATCGCGTTGCAGTTCTTAAGGATG
>CAZAET010000011.1:0-1216 GCA_964484215.1 uncultured Candidatus Planktophila sp.
CTAACGCCTTCAACATGGTGATCGAAGCAGATACTGACAAATTAATGGTGCGCACTTCTAAGCGACCAATCGTTACAGGTGCAATTTCTCGCAGAAAGGCAACTCTCTTTGCATCAGCGATATCAATTCTCTCGCTAGCAATCTTCGCCATTTTTACAACTGCGCTAGCAACACTTCTCACTGCGCTAGCAATTTTCTACTACGTAGTCATTTACACAATTCTTCTTAAACCAAATACATCCCAAAATATCGTTTGGGGTGGCGCCGCAGGTTGTATGCCTGTCCTGATTGGTTGGGCTGCAGTTACAGGATCTCTGACATGGGTTCCAGTTGCATTCTTTATGGTTGTCTTCTTCTGGACTCCACCGCACTTCTGGGCACTTGCTATCAAATATAAGGATGATTATTCAGCTGCAGGAATTCCGATGCTGCCTTCAGTTTCTTCACAATCTTCAGTCATCGGACAGATGTGGTTTCATACAATTGCGATGGTTATTTCTTCCACTGCAATGATTCAACTTGCTGAGCTGCCTGTCTGGGTTTTGTGCGCAACGGTTCTACTTGGTGCGGTCTTTACCTTCCAACTTTTTGCACTGAAAGAGAATTCAGATAATTACAATAAGGTGGCGGCAGGAATTTTCCACTGGTCAATTACTTACTTGAGCTTGCTCTCGATCTTGCTAGTTGTTGCTCAGCTATTAAGCGCTTGAGTAATATCTTTTAGCAAGTCGTCAATATGCTCAAGCCCTACTGAAAGTCTTAAAACAGATGGGGTAATGCCCATTTCAATTTGAGTCTCTGGCGATAGTCGGCGATGGGTTGTAGAAGCAGGGTGAGTAATCAATGACTTGCTATCGCCCAAGTTATTTGAGATATCGATAACTCGAAGAGCATCCATAAACTTAAATGCATCCTTCTGAGAGCCTACAAACTCAATGCCAATCGTTGTTCCGCCAGCTTTCATCTGCTTTTCGATGACGGCGCGATCTGGATGTGAAGCAAGCCCTGGATAGCGCACGCTCTTTATTTCTTTTCTTGATTCCAAAAATTCAGCGATGGCCTGAGCGTTTTCGCACATACGAGTGACCCGGAGTTCCATGGTCTCTAATGACTTAACAAGAACCCAAGCGTTAAATGCGCTCAGTGATGGTCCGGTGTGACGAATAAAAGGAATCAATTTCTCGTTGATGTATTCAAAGGATCCAAGAAGCGCGCC
>CAZAET010000011.1:1316-7840 GCA_964484215.1 uncultured Candidatus Planktophila sp.
GAATAAAAGGAATCAATTTCTCGTTGATGTATTCAAAGGATCCAAGAAGCGCGCCAGCCAATACTCGGCCTTGACCATCAATATGTTTTGTTGCTGAGTACATGACCACATCTGCGCCCAGTTCTAGTGGCTTCTGTAACACAGGAGAAGCCATCACGTTATCTACGATGACAGTTGCACCAACTTTATGAGCAAGGTCCGATACAAATCGAATATCAACAATCTCCATCAAAGGATTACTTGGAGTTTCGATGAAGACGGCCTTAGTTGGCTTCGAAAGACTTTTTTCCCACGCGGCGTTGTCATTAGCCTTTACAAGTTCGAAAGTCACGCCCCATTTAGGGAGAATTTCTGTAATAACTACGTGGCATGAACTAAACATTGAAGCAGAGGCCACAACGTGATCACCTGCTTCAACTAGGCAGGCAAGGGATGCAAACATCGCTGCCATGCCTGAAGATGTTGCTACGCAGTAGTCAGCACCTTCAATAGCAGCAAGCCGCTTTTCAAACATTGCAACGGTTGGATTATGGAATCGGCTGTAAAGAAAGTGATCGGTCTCGTCAGCGAAGGAATCGAGAGCTTCTTGCGAGTCAGCGTATGTAAATCCACTGTTGAGATAGAGAGCTTCAGAGGTTTCACCAAAACCTGAACGAGCAAGACCTTCGCGAACTGCAGCAGTTTGAGAATTGACTTCCCAATCCGGTTCGCGACGTTTTGGGTGCTCGTGATAGCCCCATACCTCTTTACTCATGGGCACATCCTAAGTCCATAATCAGATTGCTTTAAGTTTTGCCCGCTATATTGCCCGCATGACCTCATTAGCGATATCCGTAAAGGATCTGAGCAAGAAATATGACTCAGGATTTGCCGTTTCTCACGCAAATTTTGAAGTACCTCTAGGAACGATCTGCGGATTTGTTGGCCCTAACGGAGCTGGCAAGACAACAACTATTCGAATGCTGCTTGGGTTGATTACACCAACAGGTGGTACCGCCGAGGTACTCGGTGAATCCATTACTCACCCTGAAAAATATCTTTCACGAGTCGGAGCCATGATTGAAGGACCAGCTTTCTATCCAGCACTTACTGGTGAAGAAAACCTTAAAGTTTTAGCAACTCTCGGTGGTTATCCCATCGAACGCGTTGCTGAATTGATTAAGACTGTTGGACTAGAAGGTCGTGGAAATTCCAAGTACAAGACTTATTCACTCGGAATGAAACAGCGCCTTGGAATCGCAGCTGCGCTCCTTCCTGAACCAAGAGTACTTATTCTTGATGAACCAACAAATGGACTCGATCCAGAAGGTATTCAAGAGGTTCGCGATTTACTTAAGCAGTTGGCTAGCCAAGGCACGACAGTTTTCGTCTCTTCACACTTACTATCCGAACTTGAAATCATCAGTGAATACATTGTCATGTTACGAAAGGGCGAAGTTGTATTTGCAGGACCTATTCAAGATCTCTTCCTTATGCAGCAGCCATTTATCTTGGTCAAGACAGATTCACAGAGCGATCTTCAGAAGATTGTTGCAATTGCTGAAGCTGATGGACATAAAGCAACTATCCGTTCTGAAGTTGCACACATTGAAGGACCAGCAGATTGGGCAGGAACGTTAAATCGCAAAGCCTTCGATGCCGGGATTTTGATTACCCAACTCTCACCTCAGATGCCAAACCTCGAAGAGACATTCTTTGAGATGACAGGAGAAAAGAAATGATTCGCATTGTTCGCGCAGAATGGCGAAAATTGCGCCGTCCAACTCTCTTCCTAGGCACGATTGGTGCAGCTCTCTTCTTTACGGGGCTTACATCTACCTTCCTTTATTTGATGATTGATTCCGAACAAGGAAATGGAGACCGTGGACGACAGATCGGACGCGAAGTACTTGAACTTGCTAGCGGATCTGTCTATGGATTTGCATCAGTAGGCGGGCTACTCGGAGTCATAGCGCTCTGCGTTTTTGCGGCCCAAACTGCGCAGGAATACACATACGGCACTTTGCGAAATATCTTGGTTCGCCAACCTGGCCGTATCCGAATTCTCTTCGGCAAGCTCATTGCGATGAAGATATTTGCCCTCATCATGATTCTTATTTCAGCTGCAGTAAGTATTGGAATCTCTTACTTCTTATCCGATCGTGCCAAGGTGTCGACTGATCTTTGGTTTACATCCGATGGATATACCGAAATTGGAAAGACGCTTGTTAACGTAACAATATCTGTCGTCTACTTCGGAATTGTGGGAATGGTCCTTGGTCTTCTCCTTCGCTCACCAATTTCTGCGATCTCAATCGGTGTCCTATGGATTCTGATCATTGAAAATCTCTTAGGCGCCGTAAAGCCAGTATTCCTCGATTGGATGCCTGGCAACCAGCTCACCTTGATTGCTCAAGGTGGTAGCGCAGATATTTCATATTCGCATGCGTTAACTCTGGGAACTTCCTATGTATTGCTCGGAGCACTTGTTGCGACCGTGCTCTTTTCACGAAGAGATGTGGCTAACTAGCGACACTCACCTGATACCCCGCAATAAGAGTGGGGGCTCAATTATTCTTCAACAATGCGTCGGAGAAAGAGCTTTATTTGCCTTGCAATCATTGCAAGCCTGACTCTTGCATCCACCCCTGCAATCGCAAAACCCAAGCCAACTCTTGCTGAAATCGAGGCAGCGAAGCAAGCAGAAGCAGCGAAGAAGAAAGCTGCAGATGCCGCAGCAAAGAAATTAGCGGCAGCGAATCTCACGCTTAAGCAATTAACAGCACGTGCAAACACAGCAAGAGCCATCTATCTCAAAGCAAAGAAAGAGTTAGATATCGCAACAGCCCAAGCTGTTGCAGCTGCCAAGTACGCAGCCGAAACGGCGGAAGCAGTTGCCGAAGCCCACCGAGTCATCGGAAAGTTGGCAGCAGATGCCTACATTCTCGGTGGAAGTATGAGCGATATTCAACCGTTGTTAAGCTCTAACGGCCCGCAGGATTTAGTTGATCAACTCTCCACTCTTAACACTCTCGGAGCCCGCAATACAACAGCGCTTGAGCGTTACAAAGCAGCAGAAATTATTGCAAAGGCAGCAAAGAAGAAAGCAGATGAAGCACGAGCTATTCAAGTTGTTGCAACTGCAAAGGTAGAAGAAACTAAGAAAATTGCTGATGCCGCACAAGCACTTCAGCAGAAGGAAGTTAATAAACTTCGAGCGGTTCAAGATAAGTTGATTCGCGAATTAGCGAGTGCACGTAACGTCCGAATTACTCTGGAACAACAACGTCAGTTGGCGCTCTTGGAAGAAAGCCAAGCAACTACAGCAACGACGACAATTAATCAGGCGAAGGTTTGGCCAGATCGCGGCTTCAAAGGACGCTCCACAATTCGTACAACAGAAGCGCAACGATTAGCAGCTGTTGCATATGCGAAGAAGCAGGTTCTTGCGCGCAAGCCATATATCTGGGGAACTCAAGGACCAAACTCATTCGACTGTTCAGGCCTTGTCTATGCGGCTTATAAATCAGCCGGTTTGGGTTGGCCAAACTGGGATCGCCTCAACTCTGCACTGTATTCAGGTTATACAAAGCATGTTCCACTCACTCAACTTCAACCGGGCGATCTTCTCTTCTATTCATACAAGGGAACAATCTCAACCATTCACCACATCACCATTTATGCAGGCGAAGGAATGATGTGGGAGGCGAACTCAAAGGGTAAAGGCTTGCTCTACTCCAATATCTATAGCGTTAAGGGGCTTATGCCTTTCGGTGGTCGGGTCTAATCTTCACTCATGACTGATGCAACCGTTGCCATTCGCAACGCAGTAAAGCCTTACCTTGCATCTCTCGAAGCAGGCGACACTGTTCTTGTTGCTGTTTCTGGAGGCGCAGATTCACTTGCACTGGCATATGCAATTCTTAAAGAATCCCAAGCGAATGCAATCTCTGCAATTGGCGTAACCATTGATCACCAATTACAAAGCGGATCGCAGGTGCAAGCAGAAAAGGTAGAAGCTCAGTTAAAGAGGATGGGTTATGAGAAAGTTATTACTCGCAAAGTTGTGGTCAATACTCAGTCCGGCATCGAAGCTGGCGCTCGTGATGCACGTTATCAAGCTCTTGCTGCGTGCGCTGCGCAAGAGAAGGCAACGCAAATCTTCTTAGGTCATACACGCGATGATCAAGCTGAAACAGTTTTACTTGGATTAGCTCGTGGTTCTGGCACACGATCTCTTTCTGGAATGGCAATTAAGAATGGAATCTATCTTCGTCCGCTTTTAGGCATCACTCGTGCTGAAACAGTTGCAGCATGTAAAGAGATCGGAATTGATCCCTGGAACGATCCGCATAATGGCAATACAGAATTTTCTCGAGTAAGAGTTCGCAGTGAAGTTCTTCCGGTCATGGAAGAAAAGTTAGGTCCTGGAATTTCTGCAGCCTTGGCTCGCAGTGCATCACTATTGCGCGATGATGCCGATGCCCTTGATGAGATTGCCCAGAAAGAGATGACAGCGCTCGATCCGGCTCAGCTCGATTGCGAGCATTTAGCGAGCCTGGCAAGAGCCATTCGCTCCCGCATCCTGAGGGCGGCTATTTATGCTGCCGGAGCCCCTTCAGGCTCAATTACCGCCGATCATTTAGCTTCAGTTGAGGCGCTCGTCACTTCATGGAGGGGTCAAGGGGCTATCAGCCTTCCCGGTGGTGTGAAGGTTGAGCGAATTTCGGGCAGACTTTCGCTCTTAGCCCAGCCTTAACTATCGAGGAGTAGACCACGTGGATTTAGCAGCAGTCGGAACCGATGTTGAAAAGGTAATCGCAACAGAAGAGCAACTTGCAGCAAAGATTGCAGAACTCGCAGCTCGCGTTGATGCAGATTACAAAGATAAAAACGTTCTTCTTGTTGGTGTTCTCAAGGGCGCAATCATGGCGATGGCTGACCTCACTCGTGCAATGCAGACTCATATTGAGATGGATTGGATGGCGGTTTCTTCTTACGGTTCTGGTACAAAATCAAGTGGAGTTGTACGTATTCTCAAAGATCTCGACCGCGATATCACTGGACGCCACGTTCTGATTGTCGAAGATATCGTCGATACCGGTCTGACACTTTCATGGCTTAAATCAAATCTTTTCTCTCGAGGCGCAGCATCAGTTGAAATTCTTGCAATCCTTCGTAAGCCCGAGGCAGCAAAAGTTGAAGTTGATGTGAAGTACGTTGGCTTCGATATTCCAAAGGAATTCGTTGTTGGCTACGGCCTCGATTTTGATGAGAAGTACCGCAACCTTTCATTTATCGGTGTGCTTGCAAAGCACATGTACTCATAAGGATATTTATGACTTCCCTCGAACCACAGAAGAAATCAAATAACCCGATGGATAAGCTGAAGAAGGCAACGTCTAAGAAGGGTCAAAATTCGCCTGCTAAAGATGGCGGCAAGAAGGCTCCTCTTACTCGCTCTCAAAAGATTTTCCGCGGACCTCTTTTCTGGATCATCGTTGCAATCTTTGGTGTCTCGATCTTTGGTCAAATCTCTTCTGCATCTGGTCGCTATACCGAGATTAAAACATCACAGGCAATTGATGCGATTTCGCGTTCACAAGTTGAATCCGCAGTTTTGGTCGATAAGTCTCAGAAGATTCGTTTGGTGCTCTCTAATGGCAACACCATTAAGGGTTCAACGAAAGTTGAAGCATCCTACGTTGCGCGCCAGGAACCAACTCTTGTTGATGCGCTAACAGCTAACCCACCTGCAAAGGGCTGGAGCGTTGATGTTCCAACGCAATCATTCTTAACAACATTCCTATTCTCATTCGGACCAATTCTGATTATTGGATTCTTGTTCTTCCTCATGATGAGCCAGGCGCAAGGTGGAAACCGCGTCTTCTCCTTCGGAAAATCACGTGCGAAGTTGCAAGATAGCGATGTTCCACAAAATACCTTTGCCGATGTTGCAGGATCCGATGAAGCAATCGCTGAACTTGAAGAAATTAAGGATTTCCTTGCAGACCCTGCGAAGTACGCGCTCCTAGGTGCCAAAATTCCTAAGGGAGTTCTTCTCTATGGCCCTCCAGGAACAGGTAAGACACTTCTTGCGCGCGCTGTTGCTGGTGAAGCAAAAGTTCCGTTCTATTCAATTTCAGGTTCTGACTTTGTCGAAATGTTTGTAGGTGTTGGTGCAGCTCGCGTGCGCGATCTCTTCAATCAAGCAAAGGCGAATGCACCAGCAATTGTCTTCGTTGATGAAATCGATGCAGTCGGTCGTCAACGCGGCGCAGGTATGGGTGGCGGACATGATGAACGCGAACAGACTCTTAACCAGCTACTCGTCGAAATGGATGGCTTTGAAGCTAATGGCCAAGTAATTCTTATTGCAGCCACCAACCGTCCCGATGTTCTTGATCCTGCGCTCTTGCGTCCTGGTCGTTTTGATCGACAGATTCCGGTTGAACGTCCCGATCTCAAAGGCCGCGAAGATATTCTCAAGGTCCATGCAAAGGGCAAGCCAATCTCTAAGGATGTTGAACTCGTTGCATATGCCC
>CAZAET010000011.1:7940-12803 GCA_964484215.1 uncultured Candidatus Planktophila sp.
TTCCATGATCCATCAACGGGTGCTTCAAACGATATTGAAAAGGCAACAGCTCTGGCGCGTGCCATGGTTACTCAATATGGAATGACTGAAGCAATTGGTGCAATCAAACTTGGCTCAGATGCATCAGAACCATTTATGGGTCGCGATTATGGCCATCAGCGTGATTACTCTGAAGATGTTGCAGCAGTTGTTGATGCAGAAATTCGCAACTTAATTGGAACAGCGCATCAAGAGGCTTACGACATTCTTGAAGCTAACCGCACAATTCTTGATGAGATGGTTCTTCACCTGCTGGAGAAAGAAACTCTCAATAAAGAAGAGATTGCTGAAATCTTTGCAAAGGTGAAGTCATGGCCTACTCGTCCAGCATGGACAGGTTCAGCGACTCGAATCCCTTCTTCACAACCACCGGTTGATATTCCTGAACGTGTAGTTGCACCTGTTGAAGATGCTCCACGTAAGAATCGTCGCGTAAAGAAGGCCACATCTAGTGAGTGAGATTTCTTCTGTATCAATGGGCCCAAGTGATGGAAGAGCATCACACCCATACGATCAGGAGCGCGCCGAAAAAGCTGTTCGCGAACTACTTCTTGCACTCGGTGAAGATCCAGAACGCGAAGGTCTGAAAGAGACTCCAGCTCGAGTAGCTCGCGCATTCAAGGAGAATTTTGAGGGACTGTGGCAGAAGCCAGAGGATGTTCTCACAACAACCTTTGATATCGGCCATGAAGAGCTCGTCATCATTCGAGATATTGAAGTCTTCTCTCATTGCGAACACCACCTGACTCCATTCCACGGCGTTGCCCATGTTGGATACATCCCCAGCGGAAAAATCACTGGGCTCTCTAAAGTGGCACGTCTCGTTGATCTATTTGCTCGTCGCCCACAAGTACAAGAGCGACTCACAACTCAGATTGCAGATGCGCTCGTTGAAATTTTGAAACCAATGGGCGTTATTGTCATCATCGACTGCGAACATCTATGTATGTCGATGCGCGGTGTGCGTAAGTCTCAAGCACGTACAACTACTTCTGCTGTTCGTGGTGTACTCCGCGATGCAACTACTCGCGCAGAAGCAATTAGCCTCATTACGAATCGATAATCGCACATGTTGGTGATGGGAATTCTTAACGTCACACCGGATTCATTTGCCGACGGTGGACTACATTTTGATACAGATTTAGCTATCACGCACGGCAGAGAGATGATTGAAGATGGCGTCGACATCATCGACATCGGCGGCGAATCAACGCGTCCTGGCGCTGACCGTGTATCTGCCGAGGAAGAACAAGCACGAGTCATTCCTGTCATTCGTGAACTTGCAAAAGAGAATGTGGTTATCAGTATCGACACGATGCGCGCATCAACTGCCAAGTTAGGCGTAGAAGCTGGCGCAACTATTGTGAATGATGTCAGCGGAGGAGCCGCCGACCCAGAGATGTTTTCAACGATTGCCCAATTAGGCTGCAAATACACGCTTATGCATTGGCGTGGACACTCTAAAGATATGAATGCAAAGGCGATTTATTCAGATGTTGTAGCCGAAGTAATTGAAGAAATTTCGATTCAATTAGATAAGGCACTAGCTGCAGGTATCAAGAGAGAGAACATCATTCTCGACCCGGGCATTGGCTTTGCAAAAGATGCTGAACACAATTGGGAGATCCTTAACCACATCGATGAATTCATCGCGCTTGGCTACCCAGTTCTTATTGGGCATTCACGAAAGCGTTTCCTTGGTGGCGAAACGCCTGATGATCGCGAAGAAGCGACAGTACAGGTCACTCAATCACTTGTTGGCAAAGGTATCTGGGCAGTTAGAGTTCATGGCGTGAAGGCAAATAAGGACGCTATCAGCTCATGAGCGACAAAATTTCTATAAAAGGCATCTGGGGCTTTGGGTATCACGGAGTCTTTGATCATGAAGCAAAGAACGGACAAGACTTCTTTGTTGATCTCGAAATTTCACTCGATCTATCTAAGCCAAGCAAATCAGATAATCTTGCAGAGACGATTGATTACGGTTCTTTAACCGATCTGGTTGTTGAAGAAATTACCGGCGAACGAGTTCAGCTGATTGAAAGACTTGCTGGACGCATTGCAGATCGCATTAAGTCGGGCCACCCAGAGATAACTTCTATTGCAGTGACAGTTCATAAACCAAAGGCTCCGGTTTCAGCACAAACTTCAGATATCTCGGTAACGATTAATCGATGAAGGCAGTTGTAGCACTCGGTGCAAATATCGGTAATCCAACTGAGCAGATGGATTTGGCAATCGCCATGCTTAAAGAAGCTACTGATGTAATTGCTGTTTCAACTTTTTACACGACAAAACCAGTCGGTGGACCTGAACAACCTGATTATCTCAACGCTGTCTGCATTCTAGAAAGTGAACTACCAGCCACGGATTTACTTTCTCTGCTTCAAGGAATTGAAAAATCACTTGGGCGCGAACGTTTAGAGAGATGGGGACCTCGCACCATTGATCTCGATCTCATTCAATATGGCTCACTGCTCAGTAAAGCTGAAGAGCTCGAACTTCCACATCCGCGCGCGCATGAACGTCGCTTTGTTATTGAGCCATGGCATGAGATTGAACCTGATGCAGTTCTGCTTACACACGGCAAAATCTCCGAACTTTTGGCGCAACTGCCTTAACGCCTTAGAATTCACTTACTGCCTGCCCGGTACCTGAAAGGACTGGAGCCATGAAAGTAGTAACAAATGCTCGCGAGCTTCCTTCTGCCTGCGCATTTGTTCCCACAATGGGAGCCCTTCATCCGGGCCACGCATCTCTCTTCCACCTTGCTAAGAAATATAGCGAGAACGTTGTTGCAAGTATTTTTGTCAACCCACTGCAATTTGAGAGTCAAGAGGATTTGGCAAAGTACCCGCGCACTCCTGATATTGATATCGAAATCGCAGCAGCAGCTGGTGTTACACATCTGTGGCTACCAAATCAATCAGAGATTTATCCAGAAGGATTCGCAAAGCAATCAGCCGGCCCGATTGGCGATATCTATGAAGGTAAATCTCGACCAGGACACTTTGACGGTGTCCTCACAGTTGTCCGACGTCTCTTTGATCTTGTAAAACCAACTGTGGCAATATTTGGCGAGAAAGATTTTCAACAATTGCAGCTAATTAAGAAGATTGCAGGTGAAATTGAAATCGTCACTGCTCCCACGATTCGTGAGAATGATGGCCTTGCATTGTCTTCTCGCAACGTTCGATTGACTCCAGAAGGTCGAACTGCAGCAACTGTTATATACAGAGCTCTCGCTCAAGCAAAGAATGAGGAAGAGCTAAGAGCAATCTTGGCGACAGAGCCAGCCTTTGCCGTTGATTATGCAGACTTCATTGATGAAGAAACTTTCAATCACGCTCAATCGTCCTCAAATAATGTCCGTGCAATTGTCGCTGGCTGGATTAATGGTGTGCGTTTGATTGACAATATGCCTATGGGAATTCGCGCATGAAGCTCTTGGCACCAGCCCCAGGCTGGACCGCTTCTGCCGACGTGATTGTTGTCGGATCAGGTATCGCAGGTCTTACTACTGCCCTGCAATGCCGTACATATGGTTTATCAGTTTTGCTTGTCACTAAAGCGCGAGTCGATGAAGGTTCTACAAAATGGGCGCAAGGCGGCATCGCGGCAGCTCTTGGCGATGGCGATTCACCTGAAGCACACGAAAAAGACACACTTGTTGCAGGCGCCGATCTGTGTGATGTCGAAGCTGTTCGAGTTCTTGTCACTGAAGGACCTGAAGCAGTTCGTAAGTTAATTGAACGAGGAGCAATCTTCGATAAGGAAGATAGCGGGGAAATCGCTCTCACACGTGAAGGTGGACATTTACGTAATCGCATTCTGCATGCTGGAGGGGACGCAACCGGTGCTGAAGTTTCACGAGCACTTCTTGCTGCTGTGCAGAACGATCCAGAGATTGAAGTTGTAGAACATGCTCTCGTTCTTGATGCGCTCAAGAACGATATCGGCGAAGTCTGCGGAGTAACTCTCCACGTAATCGGTGCTGGTAGCCGCGATGGCGTTGGACGCGGACTTGTACGCGCTGTTGTTCTTGCAACCGGTGGTCTTGGCCAAGTATTTGCTCAGACAACAAATCCATCTGTCTCAACCGGTGATGGGGTTGCACTGGCACTTCGCGCAGGGGCCAAGGTCGCTGACGTTGAATTCATTCAATTCCACCCAACTGTTCTATGGCTTGGTGATAACTCTGAAGGGCAACAGCCGCTTATTAGCGAAGCCGTCCGTGGAGAAGGTGCATACCTACTCGACAATAACGGAAATCGATTTATGCAAGATATTCATCCACTTGCAGAACTTGCACCTCGCGATGTGGTTGCGATTTCAATTATGCGCGTCATGAATAAAACTGGAGCGCATCATGTGTGGCTTGATGTCCGCCACCTTGAAGGATTTAAGGAACGATTCCCCACGATTTACGCATCATGTATTTCACATGGCATTGATCCACTGAAGGATTTGATTCCTGTTGCACCTGCATCCCACTATGCATCTGGGGGAGTCCGCGTAGATCTCAACGGGCGCACCAGCGTTAATGGCCTCTATGCATGCGGTGAAACAGCTTGTTCAGGTGTTCATGGCGCTAACCGCCTGGCATCTAATTCGCTCCTTGAAGGCCTCGTCTTTAGTGCGCGTATTGCTGCAGATATCGCCGAGAACCTGCCGGAGAAGAGCGATCCCGTTGAGAACGCATCGCAAGCAATTCTGCTTGATCCAAAAGTTCGTCATGAGATTCAAGTAAGTATGAGCCGCGGCGCCGGAGTACTTCGCTCATCAGATTCACTATTGAAGACGAGCTCAGATTTAACGCGTATT
>CAZAET010000012.1:0-12411 GCA_964484215.1 uncultured Candidatus Planktophila sp.
TGAGATTGATGAATCGATAACTGATTGAATCTCTTGAGCTGATGGCCAGATATCTTTAAGAAGTACTGGGTTTCCATCTTTATCGTTACCTAAAGAATCGTTTTCGAAATCGTGATCCATTGTTCCGGCAAGTGCGTATGCAACAACGAGCGGAGGTGAAGCCAAATAGTTCATCTTCACATCAGGGCTAATGCGGCCTTCAAAGTTACGGTTTCCTGACAAGACGGCAGTTACTGCAAGATCGTTCTCGTTGACAGCCTTACTGATTTCGATGGGAAGTGGTCCTGAGTTACCAATGCAAGTTACGCAACCATATCCAACCAAGTTGAAGCCAAGGGCTTCCATGTACTTAGTCAGATCGGCGCGATCGTAGTAATCGGTAACAACCTTTGAGCCTGGTGCAAGAGTTGTCTTTACCCATGGCTTGGATGTCAGTCCCTTTTCAACGGCCTTCTTTGCAAGTAGAGCCGCGCCGATCATCACTGATGGGTTTGAAGTATTGGTACATGAAGTAATTGAGGCGATAACAACATCGCCGTTCTTAATTGTTGTCGCTTTTGCGCCAACATTTACTGGATAAGCTTCTTTACCTGTCTTATCTGAGAAGTATGTAGGAAGAATCTTCTCGAATGAAGACTTCGAGGCTGTCAGTGAGATGCGATCCTGCGGACGCTTTGGTCCCGCGATTGATGAGACAACTGTCGAAAGATCGAGCTCGATGTGCTCGGAGAATCGAGGGGACGCTGATGGGTCATGCCACATTCCTTGAGCCTTTGCATACTGCTCAACCAACGCAACCTGATCATCACTGCGACCTGTAAGGCGAAGGTAGCGAAGTGTTTCTTCGTCGATTGGGAAGATTGCACATGTCGAACCGTATTCAGGTGACATATTTCCGATAGTTGTGCGGTTCGCCATCGGCACAGATACAACACCTGGACCGTAGAACTCAACGAACTTGCCGACAACGCCATGCTTTCGAAGCATTTCAGTAATTGTCAGAGCCATATCAGTTGCAGTTGTACCAACTGGCAGTTCGCCTGAAAGTTTGAACCCAACAACGCGCGGGATGAGCATTGATACGGGCTGACCAAGGAGCGCAGCTTCTGCTTCGATGCCACCAACGCCCCAACCAAGGACTCCGAGTCCGTTGACCATCGTGGTGTGCGAATCTGTTCCAACAACGGTATCTGGGTATGCGCGAAGAACACCATTGACGGTTCGTGTCATTACTACGCGAGCAAGGTATTCGATATTTACCTGGTGAACGATTCCAGTTCCCGGTGGAACTACCTTAAATTCATCAAAGGCGCCCTGGCCCCAACGCAAGAAGCGATAACGTTCGCGGTTACGTTCGTATTCAATATCTGTGTTCTGCTCAAAAGAGTCTTTTGTTCCGAATACATCAGCAATAACTGAGTGATCAATGACGAGTTCAGCAGGAGCAAGAGGATTTACCTTAGATGGGTCTCCCCCAAGATCAACGATTGCTTCGCGCATGGTTGCAAGGTCGACAACACATGGAACGCCAGTGAAGTCCTGCATAACAACGCGCGCCGGCGTGAATTGAATTTCAGTGTCTGGCTCGACTGATGGATCCCATTGAGCAAGTGCCTTGATGTGATCAGAAGTGATGTTTGCGCCATCTTCGGTGCGCAAGAGATTTTCAAGAAGTACTTTGAGCGAGAAGGGAAGATTAGTTGCACCTTCTACTGATGAGATATCAAAGATTTCATAATCTTTGCCGGCAACTGTGAGGTTCTTCTTTGTTCCAAGTGAGTTCTTGCTCATCGCGATTCTTCTTTCGAGGGAGATATCTTGACGTCAAGATACCTTAGTAGGTACGAATTTCGCAACAGATTCGATGTGATGCGTCATGGGAAAGAGATCAAAAGCTCGCAAGGCTTCGAGTTGGTAGCCAGCATCGCGTAAGTATCCGGTATCTCGGGCCAGCGCTGCAGGATCACAAGCAACGTAGACGATTGATCGCGGCTTTAACTGCGCGCAATGGGCAATAACTTCTTTGCCTGCACCTTCGCGAGGGGGGTCGAGAACAATGACATCTGCAGATGAGAAACGGGTGATCAACCGTGCAACGTCGCCTGTGTAGATATGTACATTGCTCTTGCCTGCAAAGTTATGGGCGGCATCAGCAGTTGCGCTCTTGCTGCCTTCCACAATATCGACCGAACCTGATTCACCTATATGAGTTAAGAAACTTGCAGCAAAGAGACCAACTCCACCATAGAGATCAAGTACGTGATCTCCTTCAATCAATTGTGCATACTTTAGAACTGCTTCAGTTAAGACGCGAGGGGCATCTTTATGGCTCTGCCAAAATGATTTCTGACTTACTTCAAAGGAAATTTCTCCAACGGTGTAATGAGCAACATCTGGTCCATCGCTGATTCGAAGTGGAGACTCATCGCGAGAGTTAGCTGTTGCGATTGTTCGCTCGCCCGTGTTCGAGATGGAAATTTCAATGCGCTGATCACCTTTAGCACCACGTTGGGCGAGCTCTGAATAGCGCATTTCGGGAACAAGAATTCTGCAATCATCTACGGGGATAATCTTGTGAGAGCGAGCTTGGTAGAAACCCAAGGCTCCAGCTTTGGTAGTAACGGCCGAGCATCGTGTTCGCCATCCAAGAGGGCCTGCAACTTCTTCGACTTCTACTTCAACATCCATCTTTGCGATACGCGAGAATTGTTCTGTAATAACATTGCTCTTCAAGCTGCGTTGGCGAGGAAGAGAAATATGCTGAAAATCGCATCCCCCGCATCCACTTCGATGTGCAAAGCGACATGGCGCACTGACGCGATCTTCTGAAGCTGCGGTGACTTCAATAACGTCGGCTCGATTAAATGATGAGCCTGTGCTGGTTATTTCGATTGTGCACTCTTCGCCAGGTATCCCGTGGCGGACGAAGATGACGGCGCCTTCATAGCGAGCGATGAAGTGTCCCCCGTGGGCAACCTTCTCGATTGTTACCTGAATTTTCTGCCCTACTTCGAGCGTTGTTCTCTTGGTAGATGACATGGTGGCAAGCCTAGTCGAGATCCGAGTATGAGAGATTTTTGGCGCGACCAGTAGTAGGTTAGCCCTGTGCATGTTGTCATCATGGGTTGCGGTCGAGTTGGTTCATCTCTTGCTATCGAACTAGAAGCTGCCGGCCATTCCGTTGCAATTATCGATCAAGCAAAAGAAGCATTCCGCCGATTGGGTCCTGACTTTAAGGGTCGCACAATCGTGGGCGTTGGTTTCGATAGAGATACTCTTCTAGAGGCTGGCATCGAAGGTGCTCAAGCATTTGCCGCAGTAAGCAATGGCGATAACTCAAATATTTTGGCTGCACGTGTGGCGCGCGAAAGTTACGGCGTGACCAATGTTGTTGCCCGCATTTACGATCCAGGCCGTGCGGAAATTTATCAGCGCCTTGGTATCCCAACAGTAGCAACAGTGATCTGGGCTACGGATCAGATTTTGCGTCGTATCGCACCTGAAGGTGCTCGTTCAGAATGGCGCGATGCAACCGGAACTGTTCAGCTCCTAGAAGTTCATCCTCATCTCGATTGGTATGGACGTCCAATCTCAGAGCTCGAATCTGCGACGCAAGCACGCGTTGCATTCCTTACTCGTCTCGGTGAAGGCCTCATCCCGGAACCACAAACTGTTCTTCAAGATGGCGACCTTGTCCATATGACTATTCGCGACGATGGAATGGCTGCTGCAGAAGCAGCCCTCACGCAAGGACCAGGTGAATAGTCCATGAGAATCGCTATCGCAGGTGCAGGAAACGTTGGTCGCGCTATCGCGCGCGAACTCCTTGATAACGGACACCAAGTTCTACTTATTGACCGTGACCCTAAGGCTCTCAAGATTGATTCTGTCCCAGACGCTGAATGGCTTATGGCTGATGCATGCGAGATTGCATCTCTTGATAATGCTCAGCTCAATAAATGCCAGGTTCTTGTTGCTGCAACTGGCGATGACAAGGTAAACCTTGTTGCTTCCCTTCTTGGAAAGACTGAATACGGCGTTCCTAGAGTTGTTGCACGTATCAACCACCCAAAGAATGAATGGCTCTTTGATCAATCATGGGGCGTAGACGTTGCTGTATCTACACCACGCATAATTGCCGCCCTTGTTGAAGAAGCTGTCAGCGTCGGAGATGTTGTACGACTCTTCTCATTCCGTCGCGGTCAAGCAAACCTTGTCGAACTCACATTGCCTGACTCATCTACATGTATCGGAAAGACTGTTGAAGAAGTCACTCTTCCTGATGATGCTTCGCTTGCAGCAATTGTTCGAGATGGCCGAGTTATCGCACCAGCACCTAGTGATGTCTTTATTGCAGGAGATGAATTGCTATTCGTGGCCTCTGCAACTGCAGAAGATTTGATTAAGGGCTGCTTTATCGCTCAGTAGTTCGTTGTGGCGCGTTCTTTAATATCAGCCACGATCCATATGCGGTAGCAATAAATAGCGGATAGCCCATCGCTAAATTGACCGTTCCAAGAAGATTGACATTGCCACTCTTATAAATTGGATACTGCACAGCAATACGCGTAAAGAACATCGCAACCCAGAGCCAGCTCGCCAAGGTATATGCGCGCTTACGTTCAGGATGATTTCTCCATGTGAGGTTTTCGCCAAGAATCGGTCCCAGCATGACACCAAGAATCGGCCATCCTGCAAGGTTTGCAATCAAGTAAACGGTTCCGTAGCCAAGGTTGGTCAGTAACTTTGGAATATAAAGATCGCTGGCATTTCCTGTTCGGTTGGCAAACCAGGCACAGATAAGAACGCCGATAAATCCACTGAGTGCATGTTGAATGGTGTCCTTCATGGCCAATCGAATAATTGTCAGAAGTGCTGACACTGCGATGGAAGCGATAAGTGCTGTCTGGAGCTCTTTTGAGACATTGAAGACAACTAAGAAGATGACTGATGGAATTCCAGAATCAATCAGACCCTTCTTGCCACCAAATGCTGCAAGTACTTTCTCGCGATCTTCGTGTTGACTCATTGGCGACCCGTTGATCCAAAACCACCTGTGCCACGACCTGAACCTGGCAATTCATCAACTTCTACAAAGTGTGCGTGCTCTACTTTTTGGAAGACCAACTGCGCAATTCTGTCGCCGCGCTTAAAGGTGACGCTCTCACTAGGGTCGTGATTGATCATGATGCATTGCAATTCTCCGCGATATCCCGCATCAACGGTGCCGGGCGCATTGACCATAGTGACGCCATGTTTAATTGCCAATCCAGAGCGTGGATGAACCAACGCAACATATCCATCGGGAAGCGCGATTGAAATGCCAGTGGGAACGAGTGCGCGCTCCCCCGGAGCCAAAGTGATGTCGATGCGAGAAACGATATCTGCTCCAGCATCGCCACCTTTTGAGTACTGAGGCAATGGAAGATCAAGATCAAGTCTCTTGATCAATACTTGGAATTCATTCATGGGTTGATATCAAACTCTGGATCTACGAAATTAAGAAGTTCTGGGTTCTTGCGCAGAGCTTCCATATATTCGGCCGGCGCATTTTCCAGGAAGTGTTTCATCGGAACAATGACAAAAAGAGCTGCGGCGCGCACTGCCACTTCTCCATCAGGGCCTCCGAGGCGTCCCTCAGCTTCGGAGTACACCTTGCGATTCACTTGGCCCGTAATTCGGGCGGTGATATGGAGTTTTGTACCAATGGGAACAGGCTTAAGGAAATCTGTTTCTAAGCGCGCAGTAACAGCTGGGGCGCGAAGCAGCCACATAAGTTTTCCAAGAGCTTCATCAAAAGCTAAAGATAGAAGTCCTCCATGAGCCAAACCAGGTGCCCCTTGGTGATTTTCAGTGACAACGAAATCTGCTGTGATATCTGCGCCTTGGCCGACATGAGCTACAAGATGTAAGCCAGTTGGGTGGAGCTCACCGCATCCGAAGCAGTGCTTAAAGTGAGATGGAATTTGGGTTCCAGTTGCCGGCGACTTTGGATGTCGAGCAGGAATCTCTGCTCCCTCGGGAGGCGTAGTGCTTGCAACGCGACTCATGTATGTAGATTACTTGATGAATAGAGAGATAACCTAGACCTCGTGGCGAAAAGTGAAGTGAAATTCAAAGAAATAATTCGGCCACCATTGTGGCTCTTAGCCTTCATCTACTTCATGTTTCTCTCACTTGTTGTCGCCATCTGGGCAGCTCTTGATAATAGATCTGCACTCTTTGCCTGGATCTTGGCGACTGTCGCACTCATTGCCATCGCTCGTGCAGCGCGATCTGAGATTGAGGTTACTGAGAAGGAACTGCGTATTGGCCGAGCTCATATCGAGTTGAAATATCTTTCGAATGTTGAGCAAGTCGAACCTGCGCAGATGAGATTACTTCGAACCCGAGATGCGGACCCTGCTTCTTATTTGGCGATTACTTTCTGGATTTCAACCGGTGTGAAGATCACGTTACAAGATGAACGCGATCCCACTCCGTATTGGTTGGTAAGTTGTAAGAAATCGAAAGAGCTTACGAGCACTCTTTACAGACTGCTTTAGCGCCTTCGCCCTTAGCAAGCTGTGTGATGTGGTGAATTAAGAAACACCGTGAACAAGTAAATTCATCAACCTGAACTGGAACTACACGAACAGCTAGTTGCTCACCCGATAGATCAGCGCCTGGAAGTTCAAGATTCTCTGCAGCTTCTGCCTCATCAACATCTATCTGTCCGGATTGTGCATCAACGCGCTTAGCTTTGAGTTCTTCTAACGATTCCTCGTGAAGCTCCTCGTCGGTCTTTCTGGGTGTGTCGTAATCTGTTGCCACTGCTCTCACCTCGCTTCCGTACATTTCTTATGAGCGGGTCTAATTACCCGGCATGCGCGAATAGTGGCGCATTCTTTGCTCTATAGCCGATACAACACTCGGCGTGTCGCCTTTATTCCTGCTTTGCGGTGGCTATTTCAATCGCTTTAGCTAATCCACCATCTACATATGCATGGATTGCGGTGCCTTCTGCGAGGTGTTCTTCACTCAAGATTTCACCCTGTTCATGGATTGCACTCACCAGGTCCCCGCGGTGATACGGAATGACCGTTGTGATTTCTACGCTGGGGTGAGGCAGAGATTTTTCGATTGCATGAACGAGCCCTTCAACTCCAAAACCAGAACGAACCGAGAATGCGTAGCTATTTGGCTCTTTTCGCAGAATCTCCATAACAACATCTGGGCTTGCGATATCTACCTTGTTGATTGCGATGATTTCAGGGATATCTCCCCCACCGATTTCCGCAATAACTTGTCGAACAGCACGAATTTGTTCAAAGGGATCAGGGTGCGAGCCATCTACAACATGGACTATCAAATCCGCACCGGAAACTTCTTCAAGAGTTGATTTGAAGGCATCGACTAATTGATGTGGGAGGTGGCGTACAAAACCTACGGTGTCGGAGAGCGTATAGACACGTCCATCTGCGGTCTCAGACTTACGAACAGTTGGATCAAGCGTTGCAAAGAGCGCGTTTTCAACGAGTACGCCCGCACCAGTGAGCGCATTAAGAAGAGATGATTTTCCAGCATTGGTGTATCCAGCAATAGCAACAGATGGAATATTGAATCGCTTACGCTCTTGTCTCTTTGTATCGCGGGAAACTTTCATCTCAGCGATTTCACGTCGAAGTTTCGCCATCTTGTCACGAATTCGACGGCGATCAGTTTCAATCTTTGTCTCACCAGGTCCGCGACCACCAATACCTGCACCACCTGCGGCTCGTCCACCAACTTGGCGCGAAAGAGAATCTCCCCAACCACGAAGACGTGGGAGTAGATATGCAATCTGCGCTAGCTCTACTTGAGCCTTACCTTCTTTGCTCTTGGCATGCTGCGCAAAAATATCGAGAATCAGGGCTACACGATCAACAACTTTTACCTTCAACTTATCTTCAAGGGTTCGAAGCTGCGCCGGCGAGAGTTCTCCATCGCAGACAACTGTGTCAGCACCTGTTGCGACGACAATCTGCCTAAGTTCAATTAATTTTCCTGAACCGATATATGTTGCAGGATCTGGGCGATCGCGGCGTTGGATGAGCGCTTCTAGAACTTCTGAGCCCGCAGTTTCTGCAAGCGCCTTAAGTTCGGCCATCGAATTCTCAGCCATCTCAGCCGTTCCTTCAGTCCACACACCAACAAGTACAACGCGCTCTAACTGTAACTGGCGATATTCAGCTTCTGAGATATCTTGAAGCTCAGTTGAAAATCCTTTGATTCTTCGAAGCGCATTACGATCTGAAAGCTCTTGCTGCTCATTCTCTTGAAAATCACTTTCATCGTAATCAAAATCTGAAGCCACCCGTGCGCTCTCACGAAGGAGCTCGTCGAATAACTTGTCGTAACTGTCGTTAGTCATTACGACAAGTACTTTGTTAAGTCGTGGTCTTCGAGGATAACCGCAGGACCTGTAAGGGTTGCATTGGAGTGTGCATCAATATCAACAATGAGACGACCACCTGGTGGGTAAATGGTCCAACGTGAAGGAAGCTTTCCATTTGTCTTGAGCGTTGCTGCAAGTGCGACTGCACAAGTACCTGTTCCACAAGAACGAGTTTCTCCGCTTCCACGTTCATGAACCCGCATCTTTGCTTCAAAGTTTGGCAAGATTTCGACAAATTCAACGTTTACACCTTCGGGATATGACGATGCAGGCGAAACAGCAGGTGCATCAGCGAGTGAACCAATATCGTCCATGGAATCAACAAAGACAACGGCATGAGGGTTACCAACGTTGATGTTGAATCCGCTCCAAGTATGACCGTTATTTGAAGCTTCAATTTCTTCCATCTCATCGGTGACATGTCCCATATTTACAGAGATATCGCCGTCGCGAGGCACGCGCAGATGTTTGATTCCGGCGCGAGTATCAATAGCAAAGATTCCTTCGGGCTGGATATCACGAGTGACCAGATATTTAGCCATCACGCGGATTCCATTGCCGCACATCTCTGCGATTGATCCATCGGCGTTGCGATAATCCATAAACCATTTGCCGTCGGCCTTCGTAATGCGGATAAATCCGTCTGCGCCAATACCTGTATTGCGATTACAGATTGCCGAAATTTGAGCCTCTGAAATCGTGAATAAATTTTCTGGGTCATAGACCAGTACGAAGTCATTTTCAGTGCCGTGGCCGTAAGTGCCGATAACAGGTTTGGTCATGATGCTATGAGTTTATCTTCTGGAGGATAGTTTCGAGACGTGGTTGATGTTGAGCAACCCATTGAATACGTGCATCACGCGAGAACCAGGTCTCTTGGCGGCGTGCATACTGGCGGCTGGCTCGCTTTGTATCTTCCTTTGCTTCGCCCTCGGTCATTGTTCCATCACGCATTGCAATGATTTGAGCATATCCAAGCGCACGTTGAGCTGTGACACCATCGCGAATTCCTTGAGAAATCAAACTATCTACCTCTTCGATAAAGCCTGCATCCCACATGCGATCGACTCGAAGATCGATTCGTTCGCGCAAATGTTCGCGATCCATGACTAGCCCAAATTGCAGTGCGTCGGGATAGCGAGAGCTATCTTCGCGAGGAAGATTTGCGGTAAATGGTTGACCGGTAATCTCAATAACTTCTAGTGCGCGAATGATTCGCCGTGTATTGGCGCGGTCGATGGCTAGTGCTGCTGCTGGATCTAGTTCTTCCAATCGAGAAAAAAGTGAAGCTGCTCCGAATTCTTCAACCTCTGCCTCAAGTTTTGCACGTACGGCAGGATCTGTATCTGGAAAGTTAAGGTCATCCAGAATGGCTTTGATGTACAGGCCGGTACCTCCGACAATCACTGCATCTTTGCCGCGGCTATGAATTTCTGTGATGGCAGCTCGGGCGTGTTCTTGATACCAAGCCACTGTGGAATCTTGGTTCACATCAAGAACATCAAGAAGGTGGTGTGGGATTCCTCCACGTTCTGCTTCAGGCAACTTCGCAGTTCCGATATCCATACCGCGATAAAGCTGCATGGAATCTGCGTTGATGATTTCAGCGCCTATTTCTTGTGCGATCTCTATTGCGATATCGCTCTTGCCTGTGGCAGTAGCCCCACAGATGACAATTACTTGGTTCACTTTCTTACCGTTGGAATTCCGAGCGATGTCGAAGCAGGAGCTGTGCGAGCTGCGTGTGCATCTCCGCCGCGAGTGCGGTGGACCGCAACGGCGTCACCAATCAGATAATGGGCCGAACTTTCAGCAATCTTTACATCAACAAAGTCACCTGGGCGAGCATCGGTATCACTACTGAAGTGCACGAGGCGGAAATCTTCAGAGCGGCCAGTCATTCGAGATCTCACTTCATCGCGACGACCCTCGATTTCAGAGACCATTACGCGATGAGTTGTGCCGATCGCCTCTTCGTTGACGGATTGAGAAATTTTCTGTTGGTGCTCGTGAAGGCGTGTGTATCGCTCTCCCACTACATCTTCAGGAACTTGGTTCTCCATCGCACCTGCTGGAGTACCTGGGCGAATTGAATACTTATATGTGTATGCAGCTGCGAAGCGCGCTTTGGTTGCAATATCGAGAGTGCCTTGGAAATCTTCTTCAGTTTCTCCAGGAAAACCGACGATGATGTCAGTTGTAATCATGGCGTGAGGCATTGCAGTGCGAACGCGATCGAGAATGCCAAGGTACTTATCGGTTCGGTAAGAACGGCGCATTGTCTGCAAAATTGAATCTGAACCAGATTGCAGAGGCATATGTAGATGCGGCATCACATTAGGCGTCTCTGCCATCGCTTCAATGACATCATCAGTGAAATCGCGCGGATGAGGCGACATGAAGCGAACGCGCTCAAGTCCTTCAATTTTCCCTGCCTCGCGAAGCAGCTTTGCAAAGGCGCCTCGGTCACCAAACTCAACTCCATACGCATTAACATTTTGGCCAAGCAGAGTAATTTCGATGACGCCTTGATCGACGAGTGCGCGCATCTCTGTCAGAACATCCGCGGCAGGTCGATCCTTTTCAACTCCGCGCAGAGTTGGAACAATGCAGAAAGTACAGGTGTTATTGCAGCCAACCGAGACTGAGACCCAAGATGTAAAAGCTGAGAAACGTCTCGCAGGTAGCGTGGATGGGAAATGCTCGAGAGCCTCAAGGATTTCAATCTGCGACTCTTCTTCGATACGGGCGCGCTCTAGCAATACTGGCAACGAACCTACGTTATGGGTACCAAAGACAACATCTACGTAGGGTGCCTTCTTAAGAATGATTGATTGATCTTTCTGCGCAAGACAGCCACCAACGGCAATCTGCATTGCAGGGTTCTTCTTCTTGATAGGCGCTAAGAAACTTAAATTTCCATAGAGCTTGTTATCGGCATTTTCGCGCACAGCACAGGTATTAAAAACGACGATATCCGCTTGCTGACCTTCGGGGACTGGAAGATAACCCGCTTCATCCAATAAACCAGCGATACGTTCGGAATCGTGCACATTCATCTGACACCCGTAGGTCTCAACTAGATATGTGCGCGTCATGGCGCCTATCTTATTTGAGCTTTAGTTAGTGATGCGAATTGGTTGAATGCCGCGCGCGATTTGACGCTCGAAGTGAACTTCGCGCTTATCGTTAAATGTTGCAGCCGCCTTGTAGGTCGTATCCATAAATGCGGCAAGTTCTTCGCGCGCCTTAAGGCCATCGCCTGAAAGATCGGTGCGTTCAAAGACGTTCCACGCACGA
Source organism: uncultured Candidatus Planktophila sp. (assembly GCA_964484215.1). GTDB lineage: Bacteria > Actinomycetota > Actinomycetes > Nanopelagicales > Nanopelagicaceae > Planktophila. The sequence continues at coordinate 11,717 of CAZAET010000012.1, forward strand.
AGTACTGGAGCTACGACATCATCGAGGTGCTGCTGAAGATCGTAGATACCAGCAAGTGCAATCTGAACTGCCTTGCGACCAAAGCCTGGCATATTCGCACCTGGCATATCAAAGTTCGTTACAACATCTGTGATTGCTCGCATTGCAGCATTTGGTTCCATATCCAGGGCTGCAGAAAGTGTGTTGCGATAAAAAAGCATGTGGAGGTTTTCATCGAGAGCAACTCGCTGCATCATGCCTTCAGCGATTGGATCATCAGAAAGTTTTCCAGTGTTGCGGTGAGAAATACGAGTCGCAAGCTCTTGGAATGAAACGTATGCGATTGTGTGCAACATGTCGTTCTCATACGGAGTTTGATACCCGAGCGACATATGAGCCATACGCAGATCTTCTAGTTCATATGGATCCACTCCGCGAGTTGCCATGAGGTAATCGCGAATCACGATTGAGTGGCGCGCTTCTTCAGCAGTCCAACGTTCAATCCAATTTCCCCACGCGCCATCACGACCCATAGATATAGCAATTTCAGTGTGATAGCTCGGCAAGTTATCTTCGGTAAGAAGATTGAGTACAAGTGAATCCTGAGCTACAGGAGTAAGACGTGAATCTTTTGCTTCCCATGCATCTCCATTGAGTGGGCCTGCATAGTCGCGACCTTCAGACCATGGGACATACTCGTGTGGGTACCAGTTCTT
>CAZAET010000013.1:0-11663 GCA_964484215.1 uncultured Candidatus Planktophila sp.
GGAATAAAGATGAATGTCTCATCTGAGATAAAGAAGTAAGAGAAAATGAGAAGAAGAGTTCCAAGTGCTGAAAGCAAGAAGAGAATCGCGACTTGACGCTCTGCACGTGCTGCGGCAACGGGATCAATATCAGTTTGGCGATGAACGTGAGCAGGAAGCCCTGGATCTTTAATTAATTCGATCTCATTAGACATTTCTTATCTCGCCTTCATAGCTAGCCAGACTGCAACACCAATGAGCAGTCCGATTCCAAGTGTCCAAGCAAGCAACCCTTCAGTTACTGGTCCTACGCGACCAAGTGCAGCGCCGCCAAGTTGTGGTTCAGCTTCTGCAGCCTTAATCCATTTAATGATCGAGAGCTTCTCTTCAGGTGTAAGTGTCTTATCGCTAAACACAGGCATTGATTGAGGGCCGGTAATCATCGCTTCGTAGATATGACGTGGAGTTACACCCATCAAAGTTGGCGCGTATTTACCTTGAGTAAGAGCACCACCTTGGGCTGCGAAGTTGTGGCACATTGCGCAGTTGGTGCGGAAGAGTTCTCCACCTTCTGCAACAGAGCCATCACGTTCATAATTTAAAAGTTCTTCTCCAGGAATTTGTGGGCCTGGTGCAAGGGATGCAACATAAGTAGCTAGCGCATTTACTTCTTCAGCATCATAAACAGGCGGCTTACGCATAGCCTGGCTGCTCATATCTGCCATAGGCATACGGCCTGTAGCAACCTGGAAATCAACTGAAGCTGCACCAACGCCAATAAGCGAAGGAGCAATCTGGCTACCTTCAGCATTGAGGCCGTGACATGAGGAGCAACCCTTAAGGAAGATCTGTTTGCCTTCTTCAATAACCGCCGAACGATCAGCAGTTGTGGTCACTTCATTATTCACAGCACTCGCAACTTGGAATGTTGTGCCAATGGTGAAGAGAGCAAAGATCAAAAGAATTGGTCCTGCTGCACGATGTCTGCGTAGACGCGAGAGACGCTTCACTGATTTCCTTTCAGTCGGGGTGGTAATTATTTAATGAGGTAGATAGAGGCGAAGAGTGCAATCCATACGACGTCCACAAAGTGCCAGTAGTAAGAAACAACGATTGCTGTTGTTGCTTGACCTTGAGTAAAGCGACGAGCCTTAGCAACACGGACCATGACGATGAGGAATGCAATCAGACCACCTGTTACGTGGAGTCCGTGGAAACCCGTTGCGAGGTAGAAGACTGAACCATAAGCAGTAGATGAAAGAGTCATTCCTTCAGCAACGAGGTGTGCGTATTCGTAAACCTGACCTGCGATAAAGAATCCACCCATAAGGAATGTCATGGAGAACCATTCGCGCATTCCCCAAGATGAAATCTTCCAGAGAGCGCCATCGCGTCGAGCTTGGTAACGCTCAGCGGCAAATACGCCGAACTGACATGTCACCGATGAGAGAACCAGAACAGTTGTATTAAATGCTGCGAAGGGAATGTTGAGAATCTCTGTTGACTCAAGCCAAATTGCTGGGCCTTGCACTGCGCGTGTAGTGAAGTACATAGCGAAGAGCGCAGCGAAGAACATAAGCTCACTGGAGAGCCAAACGATTGTTCCGACTGCCACCATATTGGGGCGGGTGATCTTGTGGTGCTCGCTCACGCTGGTACTTGTCATAGGTGGCATTATTCCTGAAAAGGCGCGCACTAACCTATTTAGAGGGGTCGCCAAGAGCCGGTTTTTCCGCTCATCTGAGGTGAAAAGGGTCACCCATTGATGGCCACTTTCAGAGGTCAGAAGTTGAGCTCCTGGCTATTAGACTTTCGACCATGACCTCGAATTCCGGCCTCAGAGAGCGCAAGTACTCCATCGTTCTTTACTCCGATGACGTCACAGTCCGTGAAGCCGTTATTGGGGCTTTGGGTTCTCGAGTAGCTCCCGATATGGCAGAACATGTCATCCATCAATTTGCGACCGGAGCAGCGCTTCGACTTTTTGTTGATGCAAAGAAGCCAGGCAACGAAGCACCTATCGATCTCTTTATCCTCGATGGAGAATCTGTTCCTGAAGGCGGAATCGGAATGGCTCGTCAATTAAAGGATGAAGTCTTCAACTGTCCTCCCGTTATGGTGATTACAGGACGCAAGGAAGATGCGTGGCTTGCGGCATGGTCACGCGCTGAGGCAAATGTTCTCCACCCAGTAGATCCATTCACGCTTTCACATACAGTTGCTGAGCTACTTCGTGCTCGCACTGCTGCCACTGCGTAAGTAAGAAGCCATGTCCAATTCACAGATGAGTTGGAGCGCGCTGATCGAAAAACTCGATTTGGGGTTAGATCTCGAGCCGGAACAAATTCAAGGTGCAATGCGTCAAATTCTGAGCGGTGAATCAGATATTGAACAGGTAAAGAAATTTCTTATTGCCTTAAAGAATAAGGGCGAAACCTCTGATGAAGTTGGCGCACTTGTTGCAGAAATGTATGCGCACTCAGCACCAATCAGTATCACCGAGCGAGCTGTTGACACTGTGGGAACTGGTGGCGATGGTGCTCACACAATCAATATTTCAACTACGTCCGCAATTATTGCTGCAGCCGCAGGTGCGCGCGTTGTTAAACATGGAAATCGAGCAGTGTCATCGAAATCGGGGGCATCTGATTTTCTTGAAGCGCTGGGTGTAGTTCCCGGACTGGATGGTCCAGGAGTTGAACGTACCGTTCGCGAACTTGGTATCGGATTCTGTTTTGCTCCAATTTTTCATCCCGCTATGAAGTTTGCAGCACCCGCTCGAAAAGAGCTCGGGGTGCCCACCGTATTTAATATTTTGGGCCCGTTAGCTAATCCCGCAAAGCCACAGGCTGCAGCAATCGGTGTAGCAAATGAGCGAATGCATTTAGTAATGGCCCAAGTCTTAGCTGAAAAGGGTTGTGATGGTTTTGTCTTCCGAGGAGATGATGGCCTTGATGAGATAACTCTTGTCACCACTACTTCTGTTCTCTCAATTGGTAGAGATGAGATTAAGAGCGACCGAATTGATGCAAAGGATTTCGGAATGCAGAACGCACCTATCGAAGCAATCGTTGGTGGAGATGCGGAAGAAAATGCTCGAATTGCGCGTGCAATATTTGCTGGTGAAAGGGGAGCGCCGCGAGACGCAGTTCTTCTCAATGCAGCAGCGGCAATCGCAGCATTTGAAGGCGACCTAGAGAGCGATATTAAGACACGTTTAACTCTTGGATTAGAACGCGCCCAGAAAGCAGTCGATTCTGGGGCGGCGTTAGAACTTCTTAATAAATGGGCAGTTCTTACTCAGGAGATTTCTGCTTCTTAACTTTCTTGCCAAAGTTGTTTAACTCTTCAAGAGTGTAGATATCGTGCGAACCTAGGCGTTCAAGTAACCCGTGGAAAACATCGACAGTCGCACGAGCATCATCTAAAGCCCTGTGATTTGGAGTCGTCTGCGTTCCGAAGAACTCGGCAAGTGTGCCAAGTTTGCAATTAGGTACTTCATCCCGCGATAGAACTTTACGAGCGATGATTGCAGTGTCGAGAACTGGATATTTCGGCCAATCAAATCCATGAGCGCGAGCAGCAAATGTAAGGAATGAGAGATCAAAGGGCGCATTCTGGGCTACGAGAACTGTTTCATTCTGTGACCCCATGAAATCAAGAAGTAAAGGAAATATCTGCGCAATCGTAGGAGATTGAAAGACCATCTCATCCGTTATTCCGGTGAGATCTGTGATGTAGCTAGGCACAGGATGCTGCGGATCGATAAAGGTCTTGAACTCGCCGAGTACGACACCAGCGCGAACTTTGACTGCACCAATTTCAGTGATGCCCGCACCAAGATGAGGCGCCCCACCCGTGGTTTCGAGATCAATGACAACGAAAGTAATTTCACTCAGTGGACGACCAAATTCTTGCAGAGTGCTCTGCCACGTTGCACTCTCAGACTTTTCGACCATATCCAAACCCTAGATGATTGCGATGACATCGGATGCGTAATAGTCTCAATTCATGGCAGTTGAAGACGCACCGGCGGGATTGATAAATGATTGGCACGCCGAGGGTCATGGCGCTAATAAGAAAATCGGAGTTCTTCTGGTTCATGGGTTCACGGGCTCTCCCGCATCGATGCGTCCCTGGGCTGAGTACCTCAACCAGCGCGGATACACAGTTACAGTTCCTCTACTGCCTGGACACGGCACAACTCCTAAAGATCTCAATCTTGTGAAGTGGCAAGAGTGGCCAGCAAAGGTTGAAAATGACCTAAACGCTCTGCTGCAATCTTGCGAGAAAGTTTTTATCTGCGGGCTATCCATGGGCGGTGGCACAACACTGAATGTTGCAACTAGATATTCCAAGCAATTGGCAGGCATCATCTTGGTCAATCCAATGATCCACGTGAAATTCATTCCGGCTCAGGTTGCTTGGGTTATTTCACGATTCCAGAAGATGCGTGACTCTGTGGGTGATGACATTAAGCGTCCTGGAATTACCGAATATGGATACGACTCACTTCCTGCTGTAGGAGTCTATGAACTCCTGAAAATGCTTAGTTATACCCGCAAGCGTCTGCATGATGTAACAGTTCCTCTTCAGTTATTCCACAGCATTGAAGACCACACATTGCCGGTTTCAAATACTGAAATCATTATGCAAGGTGTGGGATCCCGTGAAAAGAACCGCATCGAATTGGTAAATAGCTATCACGTTGCAACTCTTGATTATGACGCTGAGATCATCTTCGAGAATTCACGACTATTTATTGAATCGCACTCATAACTTTTCCACTTGCTACAAACTCTGTAGCTGCCACTAGTTCGGGGGAGAGATAGCGATCAGGACCAGGTCCTGCAACGCTCTTTCGAAGTTCGCCAATAATCTTCGCCGAAACCGGGCTTGGAGTAAGAGGGGCGCGAAGTTCAATCGCGCGAGATGCTGTCACTAATTCGATAGCAATAATTCGACCGAGATTGTCGACTGCCTTTCGTAGCTTGCGCGCTGCAGACCACCCCATCGAAACATGATCTTCTTGCATCGCAGAGGATGGAATCGAATCAACACTTGCAGGAGATGCAAGGCGTTTGTTCTCGCTAACAAGGGCAGCCTGTGTGTATTGCGCAATCATTAAACCTGAATCAACGCCAGGGTCATCTGCGAGAAACGGTGGTAACCCTGCACTTCTGTTCTTATCAAGTGCCCTATCTGTGCGACGTTCAGCGATACTTCCCAGATCGGCAACGGCAATAGCCAAGAAATCGAGAACGTATGCAACGGGTGCACCATGGAAATTTCCATTAGATGAAATTCTTCCATCTTCAAGAACCACGGGATTATCAATCACTGCAGAAAGTTCGCGAAGAGCGACGGTGGCTGCATATTCGACAGTGTCACGGACCGCTCCAGCAACTTGAGGTGCGCAGCGAAGTGAGTAAGCATCTTGTACGCGGTCATCATTATGGAGATGCGAGGCAACAATTCCTGAGTCTTTAAGAGTTGCAAGCATGCGGGCAGCACTTGCTGCTTGGCCAGGATGCGAACGAAGCGGTTCGTGAAGTTCTGGAATAAAGACTCGGTCAGTTCCGAGCAAACCTTCAACGCTCATAGCAGCGACGACATCTGCTGAATCGACGAGCATGCGCAAATCTTCAATAGCGAGAACGAGCATGCCAAGCATGCCATCGGTTCCATTGATGAGCGCCAGACCTTCTTTCTCAGCCAACTGAACAGGTGAAATCTTCGCTTCAGCAAGTAGCTCTGGAACTGGGCGTTGTACGCCGTTCTTATCAAGTGCTTCACCTTCGCCCATCAATACAAGTGCGCAATGTGCAAGAGGTGCTAAATCTCCGCTGCACCCAAGGGAGCCGAATTCACGAACAAGGGGAGTAATACCTGCGTTAAGAAGGTCTGCCATTGTTTGGGCAACCACGGGACGTACTCCGGTTTTCCCTGATGCGAGAGTCTTGAGTCGAAGGGCCATTAGTGCGCGCACGACTTCTCGTTCAACGGGATCGCCAACGCCTGCGGCATGTGAACGAATTAGTGAGCGCTGGAGCTGCGTACGAAGTTCTTGAGAAACATGTCGATTAGCCAGAGCACCAAAGCCGGTTGAAATTCCATAGACAGGTGTCTCTGAAGCGGCAAGGCTCTCAACATGGTCGCGCGAAGATTGCATAGCGGCGACAGATTGCTCTGAGAGCATTACCTTTGCGTTACCTCTGGCGATTGCAACAACATCACTAAATGTCATTCCCGATGTTGAGATTATTACTTCTGCCATGATGTCACTGCTCTTCCTGATTTGTAGGTACTGTGAACGAGATTTACACCTGGACGATATGCAAGGTGGATATAACTAGGAGCGTTGAGTAGAACGAGATCAGCTCTCTTGCCGACTGCAAGCGTTCCGATATCTTCTCTGAGAAGCGCATTGGCGCCACCCAGAGTGGCGGCAAGAACGGCCTCTTCTACGTTGAAACCTAAGAGACTTACTGCAGACGCGATACAAAATGGCATTGAAGTTGTATAGCTTGATCCGGGATTGCAATCGGACGCGATAGCCACTGTCGCGCCAGCATCTAGGAATCTGCGCCCAAGATTGCTTTCAAGATGAGTAGAGAATTCCGCCCCTGGAAGCAGAGTGGCGACCGTTTTACTTGAAGCTAGAAGTTCGATATCGGCATTAGTGGATTTGCTCAGATGATCTGCAGAAGCTGCACCGAGTGCGACAGCGATTTCAACGCCCCTACCAGTGGTGAGCTGATTGGCGTGAATACGAGGCAACATGCCATGTGCAATTCCTGCCCGAAGAATTGCCTCGGTTTGTTCCGGAGTAAAGGCGCCTTGATCGCAGAAAACGTCGACCCACTTAGCGCTCGATTGGGGAATTATTGACTTAATAATCAGATCAACATAAGCGTCTGGATCATCTTTATATTCCTGAGGAATCACATGCGCTGCAAGCAGAGTTGTTTCATCAGTAAAACTTTTGGCTATTTCTACGGAACGAGATTCATCTGCTGCTGTGAGTCCATACCCAGATTTGATCTCGATTGTCGTGGTTCCAGAGGAAAGAGCCTCGTCCAATAAACGCTGAGCATTCTGTGTGAGAACTGAATCTGATGCTGCTCGTGTTGCACTGACGGTCGAAACTATTCCTCCAGCGCTGTATTTCTGACCACGTGATCGTGCAGAAAATTCCTCAGCTCTATCTCCAGCAAAGATGAGATGGGAATGCGAGTCGACAAACCCAGGAAGCAAGGTCTTTCCAGAACAATCGATTTCAGAGTCGACGCCAGATGGTTTGCCTTGAACAATCGATGCAATTAAGCCATCTTCAACTACAAGTGTGGCTTCCTTGAGAACGCCTAACGTTCCATCGCCAAGAGAGGTATTGGTGACAAGTGTTGCAATGTTTGTGAAAGCTACAGAGCTCACTTGATAGGCGCACCATTCAACATGGGAACGTGAACACCCTTATCAATAGCGACTTCCTTTGCATGTTCGTAACCAGCATCAACATGGCGAATAACTCCCATGCCAGGATCGTTGGTCAAAACTCTTTCAAGCTTCTGAGCTGCAAGTGGAGTTCCATCTGCAACGCTTACTTGACCGGCGTGAATGGAACGACCGATGCCGACGCCGCCTCCATGATGGATTGAGACCCATGATGCACCGGATGAAATATTTATCATGGCATTGAGCAATGGCCAATCCGCAATCGCATCTGATCCATCGAGCATCGCCTCAGATTCACGATAAGGAGAGGCCACGCTTCCGCAGTCAAGATGGTCGCGTCCGATAACGATTGGCGCACTTACTTCACCGCTTGCTACGAGATCGTTAAATTTTAAGCCAGCTTTATCGCGTTCGCCGTAGCCGAGCCAACAAATACGAGCTGGCAGTCCCTCAAACTCAACTCGATCTTGCGCCATCTTGATCCAACGATGAAGATGCTTATTTTCTGGGAATAGTTCAAGAACGGCTTGATCGGTGCGAGCGATATCTTTCGGATCTCCTGAGAGTGCAACCCATCTAAATGGACCTTTTCCTTCGCAGAAAAGTGGACGAATATAGGCAGGAATGAATCCAGGGAATTCAAAAGCTCGTTGATAACCACCTTGGCGGGCTTCATCGCGAATTGAATTTCCATAATCAAAGACGACTGCGCCCTTATCTTGGAAGTTGACCATCGCTTCAACATGCTTTGCCATGGATTCTTTGGCGCGCTTTGCAAAATCGGCTGGATTGCGATCGGCGCTATCTCGCGCATCGTTGATATCTATTCCTTCAGGAATATAGAAGAGAGGATCGTGCGCAGATGTTTGGTCTGTGACGATATCAATCGGAACACCCATCGTAAATAATTGGGGGAGAACTGTGGCGCTATTTCCAACCAGCCCGATAGAAATTGCCTTCTTCTCGCTCTTCGCCTTGACTGCCATCGAGACAGCTTCTTCGAGGCTATCGGCGATTACATCAAGGTATCTCTTGCTAACGCGACGCTTCAGGCGTGAACCATCGACATCGATGATGAGGCATGTTCCTTCATTCATTGTTACCGCAAGCGGTTGAGCTCCACCCATTCCGCCACAACCACCGGTAACAGTGAGAGTTCCCGCAAGAGTGCCTCCGAAATGTTTCTCTGCAACGGCTGCAAAAGTTTCATATGTTCCCTGCAAGATTCCTTGAGTTCCAATGTAGATCCAAGAACCTGCAGTCATCTGTCCGTACATGGTGAGACCAAGATCTTCAAGACGGCGGAACTCAGGCCATGTCGCCCAATCGCCAACCAGATTTGAATTTGCAAGAAGAACTCGGGGAGCCCATTCGTGAGTTTGAAAAACTCCGACCGGTTTACCTGATTGAACGAGCATCGTCTCGTCATCTTTGAGATGAGTCAGTGTTTTTACAAGAGCATCGAAAGATTCCCAGTTGCGAGCAGCTTTACCTGTTCCACCGTAGACAACCAACTTGTCGGGATGTTCGGCAACCTCAGGGTCGAGATTGTTCTGCAACATTCGAAGGGCTGCTTCTTGTCCCCAACCAACAGCGCTCTTTGTAGTTCCGCGGGGTGCTCTTACTGGGCGAGGTCCTGACATCATTTGAGCACTATATAACTGAGGTCCATGCTCTTACCACTACCCTTAAGACATGGCACTGCCTCACGACCCTCTCTGGCCAAGAGCGCATTCACTTTTTAATTCTGAAGTGAGTGGACAAATAGATGCCACTCTCGTTGGGGTTCCTGCTTCGCAGACAAGCCTGAGTCCCACTTCAGCCCACGAATCTCCCAGAGCGATTCGAAGCGCACTTTTGCGCTATTCGACTGCTCATTCAAATCCCCGTGTTGCACTTGAAAGGCTGATTCTGCGCGATGCGGGAAATACAACCTCACCTGATAGCAACGAAAAGTTAGCTATCGAAGAATTAAAGAAGTTGATGGAAGAGACGAAACTTCTTCTGGCTCTAGGCGGCGATAACTCAATTACTTATTCAGGAGTTAAAGCAACTGGCGCAACGGGTTTGATTACTTTGGATGCGCATTACGACTTACGTGATGGAATCAGCAATGGTTCACCCGTTCGCCGACTTATCGAGGCAGGCCTGGATGGAAAGAAAGTCGTTCAGATTGGTATTGCAGATTTCTCTAATTCAACTGAATACGCCAAGAGAGCGAAAGATTTCGGAATCACTGTTGTTCCACGCAGCGCTCTTCGTTCACGTTCCGTAAGTGATGTCTGGGCTGAAGCAATTTCAATTGCCGGCGATAAGGTTTTTGTCGATTTTGATATGGATGTCTGTGATCGTTCTGTCGTGCCTGCATGTCCAGCAGCAGCTCCCGGCGGCATCAGCGCTGATGAAATACGCCAGTTCGCCTTCCTAGCAGGATGTTCCAAGGCTGTACTGGGCGCAGATATCACTGAAATTGATTCCACAAAGGATTCCAGCGATGAGCGAACAGTTCGACTAGCGGCACTCGTCGTTCTCGAATTGATTGCGGGTTTATCGACGCGTGAATAGATTTTTGGGCGCTCTTGGCGGAAATAGAGCAGCCGATGCTTTTCGTAAGACGGTATCAGGTGATCCCAGTGGGGCTCCTGAGTGGTCAAAGCAGATGGCTATTGGAAATGATGCAGGATTCTTTGGACCCAACAGTGCAGTGTGGGAAGTACATGGTTGTATAGCAACGCTGGTTGGTGGAATTCGTGCACTACTTATGCAGGCAGCCCATCCTGCTGCTCTCACTGGAGTTGCTGAACATTCAGCTTACGACACAGATCCACTGGGCAGATTAGAACGAACCACTCGATGGCTAACGATTACTTCTTTTGGTTCGACCGAAGCGATAGAGATTGAAGCGCGACGTGTTCGGGAAATGCATAAACGAGTCACCGGAACTTTTGAAGAGAAGTCGGGATCTCATTCTCCATATAGCGCCTCTGATCCGAGGTACTTGCTCTGGGTTCACTGCGCTTTCACAGATTCATTTCTTCGTGCGCATGAAGAACTTGGTTATGTCTTACCTCAGGGGGCAGATCAGTATGTTCGTGAATGGTCAAAGAGTGCAGAACCTCTTGGGCTCACTTCAGCGCCACTTTCTAAGAATGAACTCGCAGGTGTCATGGCTAGCTTTGCGAAGAATGAAGTGACTTCTATTGCAATGACTCCACCAATAGTCGGCTTCATTCTCAAACCACCATTTAGCAGGGGTGGTCTTTTTTTCTACAGGATTTTGGCAAACGCAGCGATAGCCACAATCGATGAACCCTTTCTCTCTGTCCTAGGATTAAAGCCTCGATCAAAGAATTGGCTTCGAGTAAGTAGGGTGCTTCTAGATTTTCTCTCCTATATGTTGGGCCACGAATCTCCGAGCCAGAAGATTGCGCGTCAAAGAATCAACGCTCTACAGTGACGCCATGTCAGATTGCATCTTCTGCAAAATAGTTGAAGGCTCCATTCCTTCATACAAGGTCTATGAAGATGAGCACTGCTTCGCATTCCTCGACATCTTTCCTGCCAATCGCGGCCACACCTTGGTTATTCCAAAGAACCATGTGAAAGATATTCATGAGGCAGATGCGCTGACTTATGGACGCGTTGCAAGCACAGCGAAAGTTGTGGCTGATCTCCTTCATGCGCAGCTTGGATCCGATGGCACATCTGTATTCCAAATGAACCGTGAAGCTGGTTGGCAGACAGTCTTTCATCTACATATGCACGTCATCCCTCGCTGGGAGAAGGATGGCTTGCACAAGCCGTGGGATATTGCGCCAGCTAAAGAATCTGATCTTCTCGAAGTTCTGCAGCAGATTACAAAGTAGAGCAGACTTCTCACATGCAAAACCCTGACGCAATTGTTATTGGCGCAGGAATAGTGGGTGCCTCGGTTGCTCTATCGCTTACCAATGCAGGATTTAAAGTCTTGGTTATTGATCGAGGAGCGGTTTCGAGCGGAACAACTGGGGCGGGCGAGGGCAACATTCTTGTCTCAGATAAAGATCCTGGTCCAGAACTCACTCTCGCACTTCGCTCGCGCGATTTGTGGTTTGGGATGCAAGAAGATGTCGGTGACACCTTTGAACTCGAAGCTAAAGGCGGAGTTGTTGTCGCACGAAATGACGACGGACCGTTAATGAAGTTGGCATCCGAACAGAGCCACCATGGCGTGACGATTCAAAAATTGG
>CAZAET010000014.1:0-11657 GCA_964484215.1 uncultured Candidatus Planktophila sp.
ATGCTCATGGCTGGTATCGATGGAATCGTCAATAAGATCGAACCACCTGCTCCAGTCGATAAAGATCTCTACGAACTCGAGGGTGCAGAAGCTGCAGCGATTCCACAGGTTCCAGGTTCCCTTGATGCAGTTCTCGATTCACTCGAGAAGGATCACGAATTCCTTACAAAGGGTGGCGTCTTCACTGAAGACCTCATCGCTACTTGGATCGAGTGGAAGCGTAAGAACGAAGTTGATTACGTACGTCTACGTCCGCATCCAGCTGAATTCGAGCTTTACTACGACATCTAAAAATACTTACCTAAAGAACCCCGTCAGAAATGGCGGGGTTCTTTCTTTTCCAGTGGCAACAAATCTTTATTCATAGGAGGATTGACCTATGAGTCCAAAAATCGCTGAAGCAACAATCGGCGAACAGCGGGCTATGCGTCAGAAACAGATTATCGAAGCGGCGATGTCGCTAGCCCTTGAAGATGGCGCTCCTTCGGTCACCGTTGCAGCGGTTGCAAAGCGTGCAGGAATATCTCGTTCACTTGTATATGAATACTTCTCATCTTCAGCTGATCTAATAGCCGATCTTGTTCTTGAGGAGCTCGGCTACTACCAGAAACGTCTCCTAACTGCCGTTCATGGCATCGAAGATCCCTTTCAATATATAGAACTCTGGATTGCAGAAGCGCTCCAATATGTCGCAGATGGAAGACACCTACTTGTAAAAAGCCTTAACTCTGTTGCAGCACCTGATTTTCGCAAAGATGAAATCAGCCAAGGCCACCGCAATATGATGGCGACGATCATCAAACCCCTGCAAACGATCTTCATTTCAGATCTTGGTCTTGCTATCTCGTATCTTCAGAGCACGATTGACGCTGCGGCAAAACGAATAGATGCCGGAAATGAAGCAGCGCTCGAAATCCAACGTGCGCAAATATTCGCTATCGCTGGACTCCGAGCGCTATCTCACAGTTAGAAAGGCAAAATCCCATCGAACTTAAACGGGATGAATTGGTCTTCGCTGCGATCATCTGAAGCATTGTGATCTGCTGTCACATAGATAACGCATTTAGTGTGGACGCAATCCCCATCTTTAAAGTATTTATCCAACTTCATTGTGAGCTTCACCTTCGGAGACTTAGCCCCCATTTGCTGGTCTGCAGCAACACCTGAAATCCATAGTTTGCTTGCCTTTGATGGGTTACAAGCTGTTGGAGCATCGCCCTTTACCTTTGGCGCCATGCACTGGGAAAGATAGATTCCATTGCTAGCAGGTAGTCCACTCACCTTTACCGTGATAACTGGATTCTTCTTGGAAATCTTATTCTGAGGTGAAATTGTCACCTTTGTTGAAGCCTGCGCACCTACTGAACTAATTGCTAGAAATGCAATCGATAGAACGGCAATCGCTTTTTTCATATGTACTCCTCCACTAAAAACTATTGACGATTGTGGAAGATTACGGTTGAAGGCGTAAACTTTTATTCGACAGTCACCTTCGAGTTGTCCATTCGAAAGGATTTGTGAGATGACTTACAGCAAAGAGTTTGTTGCAACGCTGAAACCCCAGCTCACAGCTCTGCGAAATCGCACCGCAGCAATTGGTGCCCAGAGTTATATGAAAGATATCGCCCCTTTTCTCGGCGTTAAGACCCCAGAACGGAGAACTCTGGTCAAGAAGATTGCTCGAGAACTCGATCTTCCTACGAGCGATGAATTGGCACAGACGGCCCGTGCGCTCTGGAAGCAAGAAGAGCGCGAATTTCACTACGCCGCTTTCGATCTGATCCAAATCCACATTGATATTGCTAACAAGAAATTTCTGGAAGAGCACGTTGAGTATTTGATTACACATAAATCATGGTGGGATACCGTCGATGGCCTCGGCTCAGCCGCTGTCTCTCCACTGACCGATAAGTACGGGTGCGAGAAGTTAATTGAGAAGTGGAATAAATCAGAGAATATCTGGCTTATTAGGTCTGCCATCCAGCATCAACGCGGTAGAAAGTATGAAGCAGACAATAAGTTGATTCTTCGATACTGCCACGAACATGCTGATTCACAGGAATTCTTCATTGTTAAAGCTATTGGTTGGGCGCTTCGCGATATGGCGAAAGTTTCTCCTCGCGATGTACGAAATTTCTTAAGAGAACATCCAAATTTGGGTCGAGTCGCAGTCCGCGAGGCAGAACGTGGTTTAGGCCGGAGTTGAGACCCACGAACGAGTAACAAGTTTGTGCATCAAAATTCCGTTGATAAGAAACATTCCAGCCATGATGAACCATCCTTCTTGACCCAAGGTAATTGCCATCAGCGTTACGAAAGCAGGCCCAAGAGTTCCTCCAAGTCCCCAACTCAGCGACCAGACTCCTTGATATTGCCCTTGATGTTTTTCATCAGCTAAACCAAAACCGATGCTCCAAGATCCCGCCGACCCAATCAGTTCGCCATAAACGTGAACTGCTGATGCCAGCACAAGCAGTGCGCTTGCAGTTATCGCACTGACTCCGTGTGATGTCGAATAGAGAATGCAGGCGATCGCTATCGCCAGGCTTGCCCGCCTATATAGCTTCGCGCCCGCAAATATCGGCCCACTACCTTTACTTGCAGCCACCTGAAAGAGCATCACTGCGATGGTGTTGACCATCATGATCACAGATACCCACCAACGAGGCGCAGTCGTCTCTCGCACTACCCACAACGGAATAGCAACGGATTGCAATACAAAATGCAATGAGTTGATGGCATTTAGAGCGGTGGCTGCGACAAATCGCTTATCACGAAGCGCCTGGAAAGATATTGGCTCGCCTCGTTCAACCGTCGGCTCCATGTAGGGCATGTTGTGAAAGACAATCCCCGCAAGAATGAAGGTCACTGCATCTCCTGCGAGCATTAACTGATAACCCAGCGGAGTATTTACCGCAAGAGCAATTCCTGCAAAAACAGTACCGAGTGAAATTCCGAAGTTAGTGATAGCCCGTTGATAGGCACGGATGGCTACACGTTCCTCGCCTTCTCCTAATTTTGCGATTGTGGCCATACGCATCGTTTGGGAGATATTTCCAAGAATTCCCATACCGATATTGACCAATAGGAACGGTATGTATGTGTGGACAGAAAGGAGTGCAAACATCAGCAAACCTTCGAGAATCATCGCAAGAGCTGCAATATCACGAGGCCCAAAACGATCGGAGATATGACCAGCAGGAACGCTTACAGAGAGCGCAACGCCACCAGCGATAGAGAGCGCGAGAGCAACTTTTGCAGGTGAGAGTCCAACAATTAGCGTGAAGTAGATGACTTCAATAGTCATAAATAGACCGTTACCAAAGGTGTTAATGAGCGTGGATAAACTCATAGTTCTCTTGGCATGATCAGCCGGAATGATGCGAGCAGTCCACTGCCCTAAGCCTCTAGTGATATTCATCAGTCAGTTAACTCTTCAGATGAGCTTTTCGTGCAAATAACTTAAAGAGAACCATGCTCAAGAGGCCACTTATGACGGATGCGAAAATCACCGCAATAATTGCTAGGTCCTGATCCGCCTTTTCGCGGAATGCCAAATTTGCTATGAATATCGCGACAGTAAATCCGATACCTGCAGCGCTTCCAGTGGCAAGGATTGCAGGTTTTGATGCACCTTCTGGGTAATCCCCCACATTCAATTTTTTCGCCGTGACTACTGTGATGATGATTCCAAGTGGCTTACCGACAACTAGTCCTACAAAAATACCCCACGCAATAGGTGAGTTAGCTGCACTTTCGAGTGCTTTCGTAGAAATCTCGACACCGGTATTAGCGAAGGCAAAGATCGGAACGATGACAAAACTGCTCCATGGGTGAAGTTTTGCTTCCAGCCATTCGATAATCGTCAGTGTGCCATCTTCTACATCTTCAATAGAAGAATTAGCCTTAACGATATTAGGAGTAAGAAGTCCCAGGATTACCCCCGCCAAAGTTGCATGAATTCCGCTGCGATACAAGAAGTACCAGAGCGAAGTTCCCAAAATAAGATAGAAGATGGGATGCATAACGCCAAGTCTTGCAATTGCAACGATAGTCAAAATTGAGACACAGGCTGCAATCACCCACCCAAATCCAACACCAGTCGAGTAGATAAAGGCGATGATCAGAATTGCACCAATATCGTCAATGACGGCTAGCCCCAAAAGAAAGGTACGTAGCGAAGGCGCAACAGATGTGCCAATCAAGGCGAGTAACCCAACGGCAAGTGCGATATCGGTAGCTACAGGAACTCCCCAACCTCGAGAATCAGTCTTTCCGGCAATCACCAAATAAATTGCTGCGGGAAGTGCCATTCCACCAATCGCAGCGATGAAAGGCATGATCGCATTTCTAAAGGTTGCCAAATGGCCAGATGTAACCTCGCGCTTTATCTCAAGACCAACAACAAAGAAGAAGACTGTCATCAAGATGTAGTTGATGACTTTTAGAGTTGTTAATTTCAGATAGAAAAGGCCACCGCCGATTTCAAAACCAGAATCGAGAGTAGAGAAATACTGTGAGCTCAATGGGCTATTGGCTACTAATAGACCTAGCGCCGCCGCCGCGAGAAGAAAAATACCGCTGGAGGATTCGCGGTGAAGAAAATCCTTAAGTGGAGCTATTCTCGCGCGCATTAGCGCACGTTATCACGAAGCGTTGTTGTGAAGTCTGATTCCTTTTCGTGCAACGAAGAAATAACCTACAAAACCGATAATCAGGGCAAAGAAGATTCCAAGATTCGCATAGGCCCAAGACCCTTCTTTGCCGCCGAGGACTCCAAGGAAATATCCCTGCCACGAAAGCCAGCTTGCAAAACTGTTTGTGACAAAGCCCCATCCAACGATAGTTCCAACAATCATCACACCAATGGAACCGAAATTCCATGATCCGTAACGTCCATCTGTTCTATACAAATCTGCTTCGTCATAACTCTTTCGCATCAAAACATCTGTCACAAATATTGCAGACCACGTGGCTACGGGTACTCCGAGAGTGATGAGTAGGCCTTGGAAAGGGAAGAAGAAGTCATCTGCGACCCAGACAAAGTAGATGGTACCGAACAGCATAAGTGCCGAATCAATAGCTGCTGCGATGTGTCTCTTCACGGGAAGTCCAATTGAAATCAGAGTCATCCCTGAAGAATAGAGATCAAGAATCGCTCCCCCGACTAAACCGAGAATCGCGACCAATGCAAAAATAATCAGATACCAGGTAGGCAAAATTGTTGTCAGCGCGCCGATTGGGTCTGTCGCAATAGCGCCAGAAAGCGCTTCGCTACTGCCAGAAAGCGCGGCACCATAAGTTACGAGAATGATTGGAACTATGGAAGCTCCGAAAACTGTCCAGAAAACTACAGAGCGGTTTGAAACAGTTCGTGGCAAATAGCGCGAATAATCTGCCGCTGAATTTACCCAGCCAAGGCCGATTCCTGTTGCTCCAAATATGAGAGCGCCGATGAATGCCTGACTATTTCCATTCTTCATTGATGAGATTACGTTCCAGTCAACCTTAGATATTGTCAGTGCGATGTAAATAAGGGTTGCGACAACGGTGATTGAGGTTATATATCTTTGCAATTTCATAATCGCTTCAAAGCCGAGCACTCCAGCTGAAACAGTCAGCGAAACGGCGATAACAAACCCAATAACCATCGCGATGTTATGTTCAATGCCGCCGAGACGCATAAATACTGTTCCTGTAGCAAGCGTTGCTAGGGAGACTAAAACTGTCTCCCACCCGACGAAGATGAGATAGGAAAGTGCACCTGGGATGAGATTTCCCTTTACGCCGAATGTCGCGCGGGAAATTACCATCGTAGGGGCGTTTGATTTCTTACCAGCGAGTGAGCTAACCCCAACAAGCAAAAAGGAAAGTACTGTTCCAAGGAAGGCTGCAACTGTTGCCTGCCAAAAGGAGATACCGAATCCCAAAAAGAATGAACCATAAGAGAGCGCTAGAAGCGAAACGTTTGCACCACACCATGGCCAGAAGAGCGAGGAGGCCTCGCCCTGTCTTTCGCTCTCGCTAATGACATTTGTTCCGTTCAATTCTAGGTTCATAGCGAGGAAGGTTACGCGGTTTCAATCTAGGTAGCACTCTTGATAGTCTTCGCGTCGGTCACGAGTATCAAAGAATGCACCGGCACTTTGATCGGCAACCCTCCACGGCGGCGGGGTGCCTTCCCGGATGAGGACCAGGTCTTGAGTACATCACCAAGACAAGCGCGTTAGAAAGGCGTGGAACATTGAATACAAAAATCAAAATCTCTCTCGTAGCACTCGTCGCAATTGTTGCGATTGCTATTCCAGTTGTAAACGCTCAGAAAGATTCTGGCTGCGGTCAGATTAAAGAAGGCGTCCTAACTATCGGAACTGACGATCCTGCATACGGCCCATGGTTTGAAGACAACACACCTTCAAACGGCAAGGGTTATGAAGCTGCTGTTGCTTATGCAGTTGCAGAAGAACTCGGCTACTCAGCTGACAAAGTCGAATGGGTCAAAGTTCCATTTAATAAAGTGATTCAGCCAGGTTGCAAGAATTTCGACTTCGACATCAACCAGGTCTCCATCACTGATGAACGAAAGAATGCTGTTGATTTCTCATCTGGCTACTACGATGTTTCTCAGACAGTAATTACTGTTAAAGGATCAAAGATTGCTGGAGCAAAGTCCATTGCTGACCTCAAGGGCGCAAAGCTCGGAGCGCAGGTAGGAACTACTTCTTACGCAACAATCACTGATGTCATCAAGCCAACTCAGTCTCCGGCAGTATTTGATACCAACGATGTTGCGAAGCAGGCTCTTGCTAATGGACAGATTGATGGCCTTGTCGTTGATCTACCTACAGCTTTCTACATCACAGCAGTTGACCTAGAGGACGGTCTCATTGTTGGCCAGTTCCCAGCTCAGGCTGGTGGCGAGCAGTTTGGTCTCGTGCTTTCTAAGGGAAGCAAGCTCACCAAAGATGTAACAGCTGCAGTTGATGCACTTCGTGCAAATGGAACTCTTGCAAAGATTGCTGATGCTTGGCTTGCAAGCACAGTCGGAGCACCAGTTCTTAAGTAATACTTCAATTTGCGTATTACAGATTTAAGAAAGCGAGAGGTCCGATGACTTATCAGCCATCTGCGTTGCAACTGCAACGCGAGGCTGCCAAGCGTCGGGCCTCTCGCCGTTCCACCTTCATTGCACTTTCAAGCACATTGGCGGTTGGCTTCCTTCTCGTCATATTGATTACCGGTGCTCAGGGTTATGAGATGGTCAAAAACTCCTTCTTCAACTGGAGCTACGCCAAGGAAGCAATGCCCTCAGTATTTCGTGGGCTACTGCTCAACCTGCGCGTCTTAATAGTCGCCGAATTCTTCGTCCTTTTATTGGGCCTTCTTATTGCTATTGCAAGAACAACTACTTCCCCGGTTCTTTATCCACTGCGTCTAGTCGCAACGATTTACACAGATCTCTTCCGTGGGCTTCCATTACTTCTCGTCCTCTTACTTGTTGGTCTTGGTATTCCAGGGCTGCGTATCAGCTGGATTCCAAATTCTGCAGTTGTTCTTGGCACGGTCGCACTAGTTCTGACCTATTCAGCCTATGTTGCAGAAGTAATTCGCGCGGGCATCGAAGGCGTTAATCCAACGCAACGTCAGGCAGCACGCGCGCTAGGACTTTCTCAGTCACAAACTCTTGAACATGTGGTTCTGCCTCAAGCATTTAGAAATGTGACTCCCCCGCTTCTTAACGACCTTGTCTCGCTACAGAAAGATTCAGGACTCATCTCTGTCCTTGGCGCAGTCGACGCAATTCGTGCAGCTGGAATTCAAACCGCGCAATCCTTTAACTTCACCCCTTATCTCGTTGCTGGTGCGCTCTTTGTGCTCCTAACGATTCCTCTTACTCGTTTCACGGACTGGCTCACCCGCAGACAAGATGCGCGTCAACGCGCACAAGGACAGTGGTAGCCATGAGCGCGCTCTTTGAAGTTAAGAACATTCGTAAATCCTTTGGCGATAACTTGGTTCTCGATGATGTCTCTATTGATTTTCCAGCACAGTCTGCAACGGTGATCATCGGAGCAAGCGGTTCTGGCAAAAGTACTTTGATGAGGTGCATGAACCTCCTGGAAGAACTTAACGATGGTCAGATCAACCTCGATGGCACAGATATTTCTGCCTATGGAACAGATATAGATACTGTGCGCGGCCAAATTGGTTCGGTCTTCCAAGCATTTAACCTATTCCCTCATCTATCTGTAGTAGATAACATCACGCTCGCGCCACGTTTAGTTCATGGAGTTAAGAAAGATGTCGCAGATAAGAGCGCTCGCGAACTCCTGAAGCGCTTTGGTCTTCTGGAGAAGGCCGATGAATACCCGAATCTACTCAGTGGTGGCCAGCAACAACGTGTTGCGATTATTCGAGCAGTTGCGACAAATCCCAAGATTCTCCTTCTGGATGAAGTGACGAGCGCCCTGGATCCTGTGCTCATCGCAGAAGTGCTCACATTAATTGCAGAACTTAAAGAAGAGGGCATGACCATGGTCATTGCTACCCACGAAATGGGATTTGCAAAGAAGATTGCCGATAGCGTCGTCTTTCTCCACAAGGGGCGAGTCCACGAATCAGGAACTCCTAATGAAATCTTTGGCTCTCCACAGACCAAAGAGTTGAAGGATTTCCTCAGCGCCTTACATAAGGCTGGACGACTCTAGTTCGCTTCCGGCCAAATTAAATTAGTCGAGGAAGAAATCGAGCAAGAAATCCTTAGTTCCAGGAACTACCGAGTATTTCTCTAGATCCGTAATGCCTTCAGAAGCCAGAACTTCATCGTCAACGAAGAAGTTTCCAGTGCACTCTTTAGAATTTCGATTGAGAATGATGTAAGCGCTATCGGACAAAATTTCTGGGGTTCGGCACGCAGCAGTATCAACTCCAGGAATCATCTGCAGGGCAGCGGTATCGATTGCCGTGCGCGGCCAGAGTGCATTGACGGCAACCCCATCACGCTTGAATTCTTCGGACATTCCAAGAACGCACATGCTCATTCCATACTTAGCCATCGTGTAGGCAACATGGTTCTTAAACCATTTTGGTTTCATGGAAAGAGGAGGTGAAAGCGTCAAAATATGTGGGTTTCGTCCAGCTTCGGCTGACTCGCGCAGGTGTGGGATTGCAGCTTGAGAAGTTAGGAATGTCCCGCGGACATTGACATCAAACATAAGATCAAATCGCTTTGCAGGCGTATCTTCGGTACGAGTTAAATTGATGGCACTTGCGTTATTAATCAGAATATCGATTCCACCGAACTCTTTAGCCGCTAGGGCTACTGCTTCGGCTATCTGATTCTCATCTCGCAAATCGCATTGAATAGGAAGCGCTGTTCCACCAGCTGCTCGGATTTCATCCGCGGCTGTATGAATAGTTCCTGGCAACTTTGGGTTGGGATCAGAAGTTTTTGCAGCAATCGCCACAGATGCTCCATCTTGGGCAGCGCGAAGAGCAATTGCCAAGCCGATTCCGCGAGATCCTCCTGTGATGAAGATGCGCTTACCTTGAAGTGACATTTACTTTCCCTTCTTTGCCATGAACTTCATAAATGCCTCTGCCGCTTCTTCGGATTGAAGAGCGAGAGCAAAAAGTTGGAACTCAGCGCGCATCACGTGGGCTACTGCGTCATGCTTATTAGCTTTCATCAGTGCTTTGGTATTCATAATCGCCTTCGGCGGTTGTTCAGCAATCTTTTCTGCAATTTCTAGAGCTTCTTTTTCGGGGTCCCCCGCAATGCTTGCAATCATTCCCATCTCAAGTGCTGCATCTGCAGAGAATGACTCTCCGGTCATGAAGATTTTTGCAGCTCTTTGGTACCCAACTAACTCAGGAAATAACTTGGTTGACCCAGCTTCAGGGACAAGTCCAAGTGAGGTAAATGGCATCGAGAAACTGGCACTTGGAGAAGCAACGACAACATCGCAATGTAGAAGCATTGTGGTGCCAACTCCTACCGCATTTCCTTTGACTGCAGCTAAGAGTGGTTTTGGAAACTCGAGTAAAGAGCCGAGAAATTTAGCAACATCGGAATCTGCTTCAGTAGGTGGATTCGACATGAAGTCTCGAATGTCATTTCCTGCCGTGAAGTGATCGCCTTCGCTGGTAATTACGACGCAACGAATAGATTCATCTTCGGCTGCCTGGTTGAGCTGTTGAGCTAGCTCGCCATACATTCCCCGGGTAATCGCGTTCATCTTTTCTGGGCGATTAAAGCGAATAAGCAGGGTCTGCCCTTGTCTGGAGGTCGTGATTTCCGTCATTTGGGCATCCTAAAGGGTGGCAAAGGCAAATGAAAGGAGCTTTGCAGGAGCATAATAGGAAAATAGCAACGGAGAGGTCGCTGTAATGGCTAGAGATATCACGATAACAAGTAGAGAACTGTCACCATTCGAGCAGTTGGTACTAGGTCTGCTCTGTGAAGGAAAAACTAACTCAGCGATTGCGCGCGAAACCAATCACACTGAGAAGGTAATCGAAAATACAATTAGCCGATCCGCGAAGGCATTCGGAATTACTTCCGATGAGGATACAAATATTCGCGTTCTTCTGGCACTTGCTTACCGAACTCACTATGGGGACGCTGCTTTCGATCGTCTCGGAGTTCCGTGCGCCCACTTTGAAATAGATGGTCAGGGACAGGGTCTCTGTAACCGCGAAATTCATTAACAGGCAGATACCTCCATCACATTTTTCTTAGTGCCAGCACTCGCATAACTTTATAAAGTGCCAGCACTCGCTTTTCTACACTTGCACTGATTAATAACGGTATCTAATACGTATTGCACCTAAGAATTAGGTGGCGTAAAGGAGAGAGTTATGAAACGCAAGAATTTTGACAAGATTGTTACCGCTGTCGGTTTCGGATTGACCGTATTTTTACTTGTAGCAGCAGGTTTGCTCAATTGGGGTGCAGCATTTGCCTCTGACTCAGTAAAGAGCCAACTTGATAATCAGAACATTTCATTCCCAGCTGTCGAGGCGATGCCAGAAGCGACAAAAGCTCAACTTGCAAAATGGGCTGAAAAGAAAGTGACAACTGGTGAGATGGCTCGCGATTACTCAGATCTGTATATCTGGGAACATATGAAAGCCTCTGCAATTGCCGCTGTAGGAAAACCTGCGACATACTCAGAGGTATCCGGAATGTATATGGGCCTTGTTCGCGGTGGAAGTACTGATACTGCACAGATTGCTAAGTTAGGTGAATTGCGACAGACCTTATTCATGGGTAACACCCTGCGCGGAATGCTCCTCGAGGCATATGCATTCGGCACCTTGGGAGTTATCGCGGGATACGGAGCTATTGCGGCTCTCGTTGGAGGGCTCGTAATGCTCCTTCTCTCAATCGCAGGGTTACTTCACATTCGTCGCACCCCAGATAGCGCGACGATTTAACCCTCTTCTCTTCAACTCTCCGTGAAGGTTGAGGGGATAAAAAACCCCGGCTCTGAGTAATCAGGGCCGGGGTTTTCTCTTACTCAATAGATTTATCGATCAAGCTTTCCTGAGATGAAATCTTCCACCTTTGTATGCGCCTGTTCATCTGTGTACTGAACAGGTGGAGTCTTCATAAAGTATGAAGACGGCGAGAGTAGTGCTCCCCCAACCTTGCG
>CAZAET010000015.1:0-11511 GCA_964484215.1 uncultured Candidatus Planktophila sp.
ACTGCGTAGGCAGCAAGGTCATTAGCGCAAAGCTCAATGGCGTTGACTTCGATCCAAAATTTGATGGCGAGACAATCTTCCTTCCTGCAATTGCTGCTGAGAACGTTCTAGAAATCGAACATGATGGCATTTACTCAAACTCAGGAGAGGGTCTCCACCGATTCGTAGACCCAGCTGATGATGAGGTCTACCTCTATACACAGTTTGAAACTGGCGATGCTCGCCGTATGTACGCCTGCTTCGATCAACCAGATCAGAAGGCAACATTCAAAATCAGCACAATCACTCCAAAGCATTGGGAAGTTATTTCTAACTACGGCATCGAGGCAACTAAGGAGCTAGATGGAGATCGCAAGTTCACGCAATTTGCCGAGTCGCAGGTCATCGCTACATACGTAACAGCAATCGTTGCAGGTGCATATAAGTCAGTTCATGATGAATACAAGGGCGAGAAGACAATTCCTCTTGGAATCTATGCTCGTAAATCTTTCTTCCAGTATGTCGATGCTGAAAATATCTTTGAAGTCACCAAGCAAGGTTTTGCGTACTTCGAGAAGACCTTTGGTCTTGCCTATCCATTTGGAAAGTACGACCAGATTGCAGTTGCTGAATACAACTGGGGCGCCATGGAGAACGTCGGCTGCGTAACTTTCCACGAAGATGTTTTGATCTTCCGCTCAAAGGTAACTGAGCGCAACTACGTCAGCCGCGCGACAACCATTCATCACGAGATGGCACATATGTGGTTCGGCGACTTGGTCACAATGAAGTGGTGGGAAGACCTATGGCTCAACGAATCATTCGCAGAATGGGCTTCATACCAATCTGTATCTGAATCAACTAAGTACACACACGCTTGGACAGAGTTCAACTCACTTCGCAAGAACTGGGCTTACCGCGTGGATCAGCTCACAACTACACACCCAATTGCTACCGAGATGGAAGATCTCGATGCAGTTCGTACAAACTTCGATGGAATTTCTTACGCAAAGGGCGCATCAGTTCTTCAGCAGCTCGTTGCACATGTTGGTCGCGATAACTTCATCAAGGGTCTTCGCCTCTATTTCGCAAAACACCAATATGGAAATACAACACTTAAAGACCTCATTGATCAGCTCGAAGCAGCTTCAGGTCGCGATCTCACTCCATGGGTATCGACTTGGCTTCGCACAGCTGGCGTAAACACTCTTCGCCCAGTTATCGAAATTGATGGCGATTCGTACAAGTCAATTTCTATCAAGCAAGAGGTGCCTTCGATGCCAGTTGGCTCGAAGGAACTTCGCCCGCACCGTCTGCATGTAGGTCTTTTCGATATCAACGGTGACAAGCTTTCACGTCGCACCAGCGTTGAACTCGATGTTGCTGGCGCACTTACCGAGGTAACAGAACTTGCCGGTCAGAAGTTAGCTGACCTCGTTCTCATCAACGATAAGGATCAGACATACGCGAAGCTTCGCTTTGATGATCGTTCAATCGCGACAATGAAGAGCCACCTCGGTAGCTTGGATGATTCTTTAGCTCGCGGACTTATCTGGGCATCGCTCTGGGATTCATGTCGCGATGGCGAGCTATCAACATCTGATTACGTCACAATCGCATTGAATGCACTCAAGACAGAGAGTGACATTTCAATTGTTTCCGCTACTTATCTCCAATTCGAAACAGCTATCTGGGCATATGCAAACCCAGCAAAGCGCGATGCACTCCGTGCACAGGTTGCTGATGCAACGGCCGCGCTGCTGTCAACTGCTGCGCCAGGCAGTGATCACCAGATGCAATTTGCTAAGGCCTTTGCCAACAATGCAATCACTCCTGCACACATGGAAAAGCTCAAGGCAATCCTTAACGGCTCAGAAAATGGTCTCGTTATTGATGCTGAAATTCGTTGGTACATCTTTATCTGCGGCGTAAAGCGCGGAATATTCACTGCGGCCGATATCGAAGCCGAATCAGCAAAGGACAACACCGCTCACGGTAAGCAGTACACCGCTTATGCCCACGCTGCGCTTCCAACAAAAGAAGCCAAGGATGCTGCCTTCAAATCAATCACGACAGATAACCTCTCGAACACAATCCACTCATACATGTGCCGTGGATTTAACGAGAATATCCATCACGAACTTCTCGCTGGATTTGTCGATCAGTACTTCGATGCAATCTTGAAGGTCTGGGAGACCAAGGGCTTTGAAATCGCTGAAACAACGGCAACGCTGTTATTCCCATCATGGGTTATTGGCGAAGAGACTGTGAAAAAGGCTCAGCATTGGCTTGATGTCACTGGCAAGGATGCATCACATGCACTTCGCCGCTCAGTGACCGAAGGTCGCGATGCGATGTCTCGCGCGATTAAAGCTCGCGCTGCAGATAAGTAATTACTCGATAGAGGTGATGACAGAAGAAGAGCCTGTGCTCTTCTTCTTCTCGCCTGTCAGCGCCCAAGCAATAACAGAGATGACAACAAAGAGCGCGATAGGTGCTGCAACAAAGTAGGTAAATGTCTGCAGAGCTGTAAGGCCTTCACCTGGCATTGCACCTGGCTCTTGGTTAATTCCTGGAGATAGTAAAGCGACCTGTGAAAGTGACTTGATCATGTGCTCAGTCTATGCAGTTGCTGCAGAGACGCCAAATGGTTCTAGGTATGGCAACCAACGAGATTCAGTGCGACCGGTTCCTAGAATTCTCCATGCAGCACCAACTGGTTCGCGAGGCAATGAACGTAAACGCCAGCCAAGTTCTTTAAGTGGTTTATCGGCCTTTACATGGTTGCACTTGTGACATGCGCTAACGACGTTCTCCCAGTTGTGACCGCCACCACGAGAACGTGGAATGACGTGATCGATAGAAGTTGCTGGTGCGTGGCAGTAAACGCAACGTCCTCCGTCGCGGGCAAAAATTGCACGTCGTGAAAGAGGGACTGCATGGCGATATGGAATCTTCACGAATTTGTTTAGGCGGATAACTAGCGGAAGTTCGAGTTGGCCAGTTGCAAAATGTAGAACTGTTCCTGAAGACTCGATCATTGTTGCCCGGTTATTTAGAACCAGAATAAGCGCGCGTCGATCAGTCACAACACCTAGTGGTTCATAGGTGGCGTTGAGTACCAATGTGCGGTTCATCATTACCCCGGTTCCAACGCGTGGCTCGCGTTGATTGGGTTATATTGCCTCAAAACAGAGCCCCTTAGGGGTATTTCATGGTGAAATTTAGATAAAGATTTCACTACCCTTATCGCCTATGAGCGAACGCACGCAGGCAATTTGGGATTGGTTCAACGGAGCCCCACTTCGAGTACTAGTCATCTTCCTTGTCGCCTTCATCAGTCACCTTGCCGGCCACCGCGCCATCAATCGCGCAATCGCCCGACTTTCTCAAGCCGATCTAAAGCCTGGTCCAGGAACTGCAAAGCGCCAGAGCGAACGTGCACGCACAATCGGAACCGTCTTTAGCTCAACATTTAATGCAGCTGTATGGATCATTGCAATCGGAATGATTCTTGGTGAATTCGGATTTAATTTAGGTCCAGTCATTGCTTCAGCCGGAGTGATTGGTGTTGCTCTAGGACTTGGTGCACAGACGTTAGTTCGCGATGTGCTCTCAGGAATTTTCATGCTGATCGAAGATCAATATGGCGTTGGTGATGATGTAAAAGTTCAAGATATCGAAGGAAAAGTTGAACGCGTAGGTCTTCGCATTACGCAGATTCGCGATTCAAAGAATGTGCTCTGGTATGTCCGCAATGGAGAAATTCTCATTGTCGGCAATAAATCTCAGAAGCCTTAGTCCAAACGGTTAACTAGGTGCTCTGCTGCACCTTCAAGATAACGCCACAACTTTGCTTTAGCTTCTGCCTCCATATCCATCCCATCAACGGCTGCCTTCATGCACGATAGCCAAGCATCGCGAGCTGCAGGGTTGATATGAAAACCTGCATGGCGCATACGAAGACGAGGGTGTCCGCGTTCTTCTTGATAAGTAGTTGGTCCGCCCCAATATTGCTCAAGGAACATCTGCAATCTACGGGCGGCGCCCTTCATATCTGATTCTGGATACATGGGGCGCAAAATTTCATTTGTTGCGACGTGGGCGTAGAACTGCGAAGTCAGATCAGTGAAGAATGCTTCTCCCCCAAATAATTCGTAGTAATTCGTTGTATCGCGTTCCACATTAACCTCGTAGCTCTGCCGTTGATTTGCCCTTAGCTATCTGCAGAACAGCAAGAGCAGCAACTAAACACATTGTGGCTGAAATATAGAAGGCAATTGCGTAATCCCCGAGCTTCACGCGAAGCACTGCAGCGCCAATCGCAGCGATTGATGCACCAACCTGGTGACCCACAAATACCCAGCCATAGACAACTGCGGAGCGCTGATTTCCCATGACGATGCGACAGAGAACCAGAGTTGGAGGAACAGTTGCTACCCAATCGAGGCCGTAGAAAATAATGAAGACAAGAGTTGATGGATGCATCGTGCTAAAGAGAATGGATGGCAATAAGAAAAGAGAGAGACCACGAAGTCCGTAGTAGAAGAAGAGAAGTTTGCGCGGATCCATTCGGTCTGTGAGCCATCCCGAGAAAAGTGTTCCGATGACGTCAAAGACACCAACAAGTGCGAGCAGACCAGCCGCAACTGTTTCAGCCATTCCATGATCATGTGCTGCAGGAATAAAGTGAGTTCCAATTAGCCCGTTAGTGGAAAGACCGCATACTAAGAAAGTTCCAAAGAGAATCCAGAAATCTTTTGACTTCGATGAAACGCGCAATGTATCGATAGCCATTCGTCCTGCAGATAGTTCACTTGGTGCAGGTGGTTGCCAATCTGCTGGTGCGCCATATGGCGTCATTCCAAGTGCTTCAGGTTTTTCTTTCAGGTAAAAATAGATAAATGGGATAACGAGTGCTGCTGCCGTTCCTACAGTGAGTGAAACGCTCTTCCAGCCATAGGTGACTGCAAAATGCGAAAGCATAGGCAAGAAGATCAACTGGCCACTTGCTGTTGCGGCCGTAAGTGCACCAATAACAATTCCCTTACGGGCAACAAACCAGCGGTTCGCAATCGTTGCAGCGAAGACCAGAGCCATTGATCCTGCACCGACTCCAACTCCCACGCCCCACAGCGCCCATAGGTGCCACGGTTGATTCATAAAGATTGTTGAAGTTGCACTGAGTGAAACGAGTGCGAGTGCAGACATGACAACTTTTCGAACCGTGAAACGCTCCATGAGCGCTGCTGCAAATGGAGCGACTAATCCAAAGAGAAGTACGTTGATTGATACAGCCGCTGCAATTTGAGAGCGCGACCAACCGAATGCTTCTTCAAGAGGAACGATGAGAACAGAAGGCGCTGAGCGATATCCAGCAGAAGCCATCAAGGTGAAGAAGGTGACAGTTACCGCAATCCAACCTGGATGGATCTTCTTCTGTGACATTACTTATGCCTTGAGGTAAGAGTTGAGAAATTCCCGCTCTGGGTCTGTAAGTGGACGAGATTTCTTGGTCTCCATCGAAACTGCAACCTGAACTGATTTAACTCGCGCGTGTACAACTCCGTTATCGCCCACAACTTCATATCCCATTGTGAAAGATGAATTGCCGATGGATTCAACCCAAAGGTTTACATCGTAGAAACGTCCACCTTCATAGATGGGTACGAGGTAATCAACTTCAGCTCGTGCCACAACCATTTCGACAAGGGTTGGCTTCTCGTTCTTTGCCGCATATTGATAGAAGGACCATTGAAAGCGCGCTTCTTGAATATAGGTCAGGTACTTCGCATTGTTGACGTGCCCGAATGCATCGATGTCATCCCACCGAATAAATTGCTTATCGGTGTAAATCATTAGCGAGTGAGCTTTCGGTATGTGGCGCGATGTGGACGAGCCGCATCAGCACCCAAACGTGCAATCTTGTTCTCTTCATAGGATTCGAAGTTTCCTTCAAACCAGAACCACTTAGAGTCACCTTCGTACGCCAAAATGTGGGTTGCAACACGGTCTAGGAACCAACGATCGTGAGAGATCACAACGGCGCAGCCAGGAAATTCAAGCAACGCATTTTC
Organism: uncultured Candidatus Planktophila sp.; assembly: GCA_964484215.1. Classification (GTDB taxonomy): domain Bacteria; phylum Actinomycetota; class Actinomycetes; order Nanopelagicales; family Nanopelagicaceae; genus Planktophila. The sequence continues at coordinate 6,057 of CAZAET010000015.1, forward strand.
AAGTGATCCGAGTGTTTCCACATCAAGGTCGTTTGTAGGTTCGTCGAGAAGCAACAAGTTGCCGCCCTGCTTCAAAGTAAGTGCCAAGTTAAGGCGGTTACGTTCTCCACCAGAAAGTACTCCGGCTGGCTTCTGCTGATCAGGACCCTTGAAACCAAATGCTGCAACGTATGCACGCGATGGCATTTCAACTTGTCCGACCTTCATAAAGTCGAGTCCATCTGAAACAACTTCGAAGAGTGACTTCTTTGGATCGATTCCACCACGTGACTGATCAACATATGAAATCTTTACTGTTTCACCAATCTTTACCTTGCCTGAATCAGCCGGCTCGAGCCCAAGAATTGTCTTAAAGAGCGTGGTCTTACCAGCACCGTTGGGTCCGATAACTCCGACGATTCCGTTGCGAGGTAGCGTGAACGAAAGATCATCAATAAGTACGCGATCACCGAATCCTTTTACAAGGTTTTCAACTTCGACAACAACATTTCCAAGACGTGGCCCAGGTGGAATCTGAATTTCATCAAAGTCCAACTTACGCATCTTGTCTGCTTCAGCTGCCATCTCTTCATAGCGAGCAAGACGAGCCTTCGACTTTGTCTGACGACCCTTTGCATTCTGGCGAACCCAATCGAGTTCTTCAGCCAAACGCTTCGCGCGCTTTGCATCTTTCTGGCCTTCGACCTTAAGACGCGCGCCCTTAGTTTCAAGATATGTTGAGTAGTTGCCTTCATATGGATAAGCCCGACCGCGGTCGAGTTCGAGAATCCATTGAGCAACGTTGTCCAAGAAGTATCTATCGTGCGTAATCGCTACAACAGTGCCTGGGTACTTGCTCAAGTGTTGTTCGAGCCAGAGAACTGATTCAGCATCCAAGTGGTTAGTAGGTTCGTCGAGAAGTAATAGGTCTGGCGCTTCCAGGAGCAACTTACATAAAGCAACGCGGCGCTTTTCTCCACCAGAGAGAACCTTCACATCCGCATCAGGTGGTGGGCAACGAAGCGCATCCATCGCTTGTTCGAGTTGAGAATCAAGTTCCCACGCATTGCGGTGATCGAGTTGCTCTTGAAGCTCTCCCATTTCAGCCAACAACTTGTCGTAGTCAGCATCAGGGTTTGCCATCTCTTCAGAAATTTCATTGAAGCGGCGAACCATCTCCATGGTTTCTGCCACGCCCTCTTGAACATTTTCAAGAACTGTCTTCTCTTCATTTAACTTCGGTTCCTGCATCAGGATTCCCACTGTGTAGCCAGGCGAAAGGTATGCCTCGCCATTAGATGGTTGTTGAAGACCGGCCATGATCTGGAGAACTGTTGACTTACCTGCACCGTTCGGGCCAACAACACCGATCTTTGCGCCAGGCAAGAACATCAAAGTTACGTCGTCGAGAATTACCTTCTCACCATGCGCTTTACGCGCCTTCTTCATCGTGTAAATGAACTCAGCCATAAGGCGAGACTCTACCCGTCAATGCTTCGGTAGACTTAATCCGCAATACAGCAAGTTCCTCACACGCGCCCGTAGCTCAGTCGGATAGAGCAACCGCCTTCTAAGCGGTAGGTCGCTGGTTCGATTCCAGCCGGGCGCACATGACTACACAACTGCCACACCTGATCTGGATAGATTGCGAAATGACCGGGCTCGATTTAACGACCGATGCCCTCGTCGAAATCGCAGTTCTCGTCACCGACTCTGATTTAAATGTGATTGGTGATGGCGTTGATGTTGTTATCCATGCGACGCAAGGTCAGCTCGATTCCATGAACGACTTTGTCCGCGAGATGCATACCTCTTCAGGTCTCATCACTGAGATTCCTAACGGTATTTCAATATCTGATGCCGAAGAACAGATACTTGCTTACCTGCAATCTGCGGGCACTGAACTAGGTAAATCGCCTTTGGCAGGAAATTCAGTTTCGGTTGATCGCAATTTCATCGCCCGTGATATGGCGAAGTTGAATGAGTACCTTCATTACAGGACCATCGATGTCTCATCGATTAAAGAGCTTGCTCGTCGCTGGTACCCAAAGACCTATTTCGCAGCCCCTGCTAAGACGGGCAATCACCGTGCGTTGGGCGATATTCGTGACTCCATCGCTGAACTGGCCTACTACCAGTTGGGCGATATTCGTGACTCCATCGCTGAACTGGCCTACTACCGCCAAGCGCTATTTATCGATTCAGGGCGCGAGCAGGTAAAGTAGCCCCTGCACAGCACATGGTGGGCGTAGCTCAGCTGGTAGAGCACTCGGTTGTGGTCCGAGATGTCGCGGGTTCGAGCCCCGTCGTTCACCCCAAGTTTTTCTTCTCAACATTTATGTAAAGAGAGTCGGTTCATATGATCTTCGACGTAGTTGTAGAAATCCCGGCTGGATCTCGAAATAAGTACGAAATCAATCACGATACTCACGAAGTCCGTCTCGATCGCATGCTATTCACAGCGACTCGCTTTCCGCATGACTACGGATTCGTAAAGAACACACTTTCAAACGATGGCGACCCACTTGATGCACTCATCATGTTGGATGAACCAACATTTCCTGGCTGTGTAGTTTCATGCCGCGTTATCGGAATGTTCCGCATGACAGATGAAAAGGGCGGCGACGACAAGCTTCTCTGCGTAGCTGCCGGAGATATCCGCAAGAACAACCTCAAGGATCTTTCCGATGTTCCAACTTACGAACTCGATGAAATCAAGCACTTCTTCGAGGTTTACAAGACTCTTGAACCAGGTAAAGAAGTACATGGCGGAGACTGGGTTGGCCACGATGCTGCTGAACTTGAAATCAATGCTTCATACGCTCGTTACAAGGAGACGCATTAAGAATGCAGGCGATCAATAGCGGCGATACAGCTTGGGTTTTAGCAAGTGCAGCACTCGTTCTATTTATGACGCCAGGTTTGGCAATCTTCTACGGCGGTATGGTCCGCGCAAAGTCAGCGCTCAACATGATGATGATGTCATTTGCAGCAATGGGCGTTACAACAATTATTTGGGTTCTCTACGGTTACTCACTCGCCTTCGGTAAATCTCATGGCGGACTTATCGGTAGTTTCGATCACTTGGGTCTTTCTTCAACTCTTGATCAAGTAACTGGCGCTGAAGGACATCAAATTCCGGTCCTTGCCTTTGCCATGTTCCAATTAACTTTTGCAATCATCACCGTTGCACTTCTTTCCGGTGCAATCGCTGACCGCGCTAAGTACGGTTCATGGGTCATCTTTGTTGGCGTATGGATCACTCTCGTTTATCTCCCTGTCGCACACTGGGCATTTGCTGCTCAAAATGGCGAAGGAGGCTGGATAATCGACAAGCTCAAGGCTCTCGATTTTGCTGGCGGAACAGTTGTTGAAATTAATTCAGGCGCTGCAGCTCTTGCGCTCGCACTTGTCCTCGGAAAGCGCGATGGTTTCAAACGCGATCCAATGCGCCCGCACAATATGCCGCTCGTACTTCTTGGAGCAGGAATGCTCTGGTTCGGATGGTTTGGATTTAACGCAGGGTCAGCCTTGTCTGCAGGATCTCTTGCTGCAACAGCGATGATCAATACTCAGATTGCAACAGCTGCTGCTGCAATGACATGGGTTGCCTACGAAAAGAAGCGCGATGGAAAGGCAACAACACTTGGCGTTGCATCCGGCGCTGTTGCAGGTGCTGTAGCAATTACACCAGCTTGCGGATATCTCAACCCAATGGGCGCACTTGCACTCGGTTTAATTGCAGGCGTTGTCTCTGCATGGGCAGTTACCCGTAAATACAAGTTTGGTTACGACGATTCACTCGATGTTGTTGGCGTTCACGGAGTCGGCGGAATCCTCGGAATGATCGCTATCGGACTTCTTGCAACTGTGACAGCAAATGAAGCAGGCGCTGATGGACTCTTCTTCAGCGGCGGAACAACTCAGCTCAATCGTCAGCTGATTGCAATTGTCGCTGTCGCTGCCTTCTCATTTATTGCTACATGGCTTATCGCCACTGTGATTCAGAAGACCATTGGATTCCGCGTTTACCGCGATGACGAGTTGACTGGCTTGGATACAACCTTCCATGCTGAATCTGCTTACGACATCACCGGAAACTCAAACCGCTACTAGTATTGAATTAACGAAAAGAAAAGAGACGAAATGAAACTCATCACCGCCATCGTAAAGCCAGCAAAGGTTGATGACATCAAGGTTGCGCTGCAGGCAGCCGGTGTTGCAGGCATGACAGTCTCTGAAACTCGTGGCTTTGGTCGCCAGAAGGGCCATACCGAAATCTACCGAGGCGCTGAATACACAGTCGATTTCATCCCGAAGGTTCGGATTGAAGTTCTTGTAGAGGATGCTGAGGCTCAATCAATTATCGAGACTATCGTCACCACAGCGAATACAGGCTCAATTGGCGATGGAAAACTCTGGGTCACTTCTGTGGAGCAAGTCATACGAATTCGCACTGGTGAACGCGGAGGCGATGCACTTTAATAAAGTGCATGACACAGTCTCTTAAGACCCAAAGTTGGGCAACACCTGCTTCACAAGAAATCATCACCCGTATCGCTTCTCAAGTTGATACCAAGTCAGGTGCTGATGTTCAGAAGTGGATTGAAGAGCTAGCGCAAGAGAACCATCGCCTTCACGACATCGAAGGCATCAATCTCAACCCGGCAACAAATATTCTCAACCCTCGTGCCGAAAAACTTCTTGCTTCTGGCATGGGTTCACGTGCATCCCTTGGACATCCTGGAGATAAGTACGAAACAGGACTTGGTGCAATCGAACAGATTGAAATCATCACACAAGAACTTGCCTGCGAAGTCTTTGGGTCAACGTATGCTGAGTTCCGAGTTCCATCAGGTGCTATCGCAAACCTTTATGCGTTTATGGCAACAACTGAACCAGGCGACACAATCATCGCTCCCCCGGCAACTATTGGCGGACACGTCACTCACCACAAAGGTGGATCTGCCGGTCTCTATCGCCTCAACACAATCTCTGCACCGGTCGATGAAACCGGATACACAATCGATATTGATGCCTTAAGAAAACTAGCTCGCGAAGTAAAGCCACAGCTCATCACTGTCGGCGGATCACTCAATCTCTTCCACCACCCCATCGCAAAGGTTCGTGAAATTGCTGATGAAGTTGGCGCAAAGGTTTTGTTCGATGCGGCGCACCTGTGCGGAATGATTGCTGGAAAGGTCTGGCCACAACCACTGGTTGAAGGCGCACACTTGATGACCTTCTCTACCTATAAGTCTCTCGGCGGTCCTGCAGGTGGGCTCATCGTTACCAACGATGATGCAATCGCACAGACGCTTGATGCCATCGCATATCCAGGACTAACTGCAAACTTTGATGCCGCAAAAACAGCAGCGTTAGGAGTCACGCTTCAAGATTGGAAAGCAGTCGGCTCTGATTACGCGCACATGATGGTGAAGACTTCACAAGCACTCGCACAAAACTTGCAGAACCG
>CAZAET010000016.1:0-11498 GCA_964484215.1 uncultured Candidatus Planktophila sp.
ACCTACAAGCCCTGGCCTCTGGTCGGGGCTTTTTTCATGCCCGAAACCTCCAGATTCAGGTGGGGAGGGGTGGGGCGAGATAGGGAAAATATTGGCGAATAGTGGTGTAAAAAGGAGGAAAGTGGTGTAAAGTGGGGAATTGAGCGAGGAATACACGCTCAAATCCTTGGGGAAGGGTGGTGAAGACAATGTTTCTAGGCACACATGAACCACGCCTTGATGAAAAAGGCCGTCTCATCCTTCCTGCCAAATTCCGTGAAGATCTCTCTTCAGGTCTAGTCATTACCAAGGGACAAGAGCGATGCCTCTATGTCTTCCCAGCTGCTGAATTCGCAACGATCACTGAAACGTTGCGCCAAGCCCCAGTGACTGCAAAGAGCGCTCGCGATTACCAGCGCGTGATGTTTGCAGGCGCCCACGATGAAATTCCTGACCGCCAAGGTCGCGTCACCATCCCACAAGGTCTTCGCACATATGCGGGCCTTGAAAAAGAGTGCGTCGTAATCGGTGCAAATACTCGCGTTGAAATTTGGGATAGCGCTGCATGGAACGAATACCTCGCCGATCGCGAAAAGAGTTTTGCTGATGTCTCCGAAGAAGTTTTTCCGGGACTTTTTTAGAACATCAGCAAAAAACATTTAACAACTAAATAGCACGAAAGTAAGACCGAATAACACAACTACATAGAGCGCTCATTTGTGGCCACCGCCGACCTTTCCATTCATGTTAGGCCGGCAGCGACGTCCCTTCCCCGGCGTCGCTACTGAAAAAGATCCGTCGGCCGGCGGTGACCAGAGATGAGCGCTCGAAGTTATTGCACAGCAATAGAGAAGTGAATGAAACGAAGTAAGAGAACGGGGGAGTAGATGCAACACATATCTGTAATGCGCGATCGCTGCGTCGATCTGCTCGCTCCCGCAATTCTCGCTTCTTCAAATCCTGTTGTTGTAGATGGAACTCTCGGTCTTGGTGGACATACAGAAGCTCTCTTGCAGCGTTTTGAAAACCTGACTGTTATCGGAATCGATCGCGATGAAATCGCACTAGAGCGCGCAACTAAGCGCCTTGCGCCATATGCAGATCGTTTGAAAACTGCGCACTGTGTCTTTGATCAAATTTCATCTGTTGTAGAAGGCTTTGGATATAGCCATATTAATGGCGCTCTCTTTGACCTTGGCGTCTCATCAATTCAACTCGATGAAACTGATCGCGGATTCTCATATTCACAAGATGCACCTCTTGATATGCGTATGGATCGCAGTCGTGGAATTACAGCTTCAGAGATACTTAATACATACGAACCAGGTAAGTTGGTTCAGATTCTTCGCACTTATGGTGAAGAGAAGTTTGCAACTCGTATCGTTGAAAATATCGTCAAAGCTCGCGCAAAGGCGCCATTGAATTCAACAACTGAATTAGCAACTCTTGTAAAAGAGAGCATTCCGGCGGCTACTCGTCGCACAGGCGGCAACCCTGCAAAGCGCACTTTCCAAGCACTTCGCATTGAGGCCAATGACGAACTCGGTGCAATCACTCGTGCTCTTCCTGATGCACTTGAACTTCTCATGGTGGGCGGTCGCCTTGTGGTGATGTCATTCCAATCACTAGAAGATCGCATCGTTAAAGAAGTCTTTGCAGAAGCTTCAACATCGAAGTCTCCACGCAATCTTCCTATCGAACTTCCTGAATATGCAGCGAAGTTCTCACTTGTCTTCCGCTCAAGTGAGACTCCAACTGCAGAAGAGCTCGAATCCAATCCACGCTCGGCATCAGTTCGCCTCCGTGCAATCGAGAGGGTGGCTGCCTAATGTCTCTTGCAACCGCTCGTAAAGCTTCAACTGCTCGCCCAGTTACAAAGAAATCTGCACCAAAGGCGAAGAAGCAGGTTTCAGAGCGCACTGCAGAGATCATCTCTGGTCTCTTCCCTGAGATTTCATCTGGTGCACGTGCCACACATAAATACTTTGCGACATTCTTAACTGTTGTTAGTGCAGCTGGCTTCCTCGTACTTCTTGGAGTCAACACTCTTCTTGCCCAGGATGCATTCACACTGTCCAATCTGAAGGTAGAAGCGAAGGCTGTAGCAGATCAACGGGATGCAATTAATCGCCAGATTGATTCTTATGCAGCTCCCGAGAAGTTAGCTGCTGCAGCTGCCGCTCTTGGAATGCGCCCATCTGAAACTCCAGTCTTCCTTGATCTCACAACGCCTGAAGACGGTGTAGCGAATGGGTAATCTGCTCTTATCTAAGGCCCGAATAAACATTTTGATTATCGGAATTTTTGTTCTCTTTACACTCCTTGCTGCACAGCTCTTTAGAGTGCAGGTAATTCAAGCCAGTAATTACCAAGAAAAGGCTGCCAATGAGATGCAGTCGACCCGCACGATTCCAGCTCAGCGCGGTGAAATTACAGATATAAACGGCATCGCTTTCGCTCGTAGCGTTTCAGCAATCACTATTGTCGTAGATCAGACACAGATTACGGATCCCGCACGCGTTGCAAACTTTGTTGCTCCTATTTTAGGTCTAACCGTTGCCGATGTTCAAGAGAACATCACAGGCACCCGAAAATACTCAATAGTTCTTAAGAACGGTCGTCCAGCGCTCTGGGATAAATTGACCCAAGCAATCTACGATTACAACAAAGCTCTCGAGGATAAGTACTTCGATAAGCGCATTATCGGTTTCTTCCCAGAGCGTTCCTATATTCGTGAATACCCATCAGGGCAGCTAATTTCATCACTCGTTGGTTTTGTTCGCGCTGATGGAATTGGTGCAACAGGTATCGAATCAAGTCTTAACTCAATCATCACCGGCACCGATGGCAAGTATTCATATGCACGTGGCTACGGAGCCGAAATCCCTGGTTCACAGCGCGAAATCGTTGCAGCCAAAGCTGGAACAAATATTCGTCTGACTATCAATCGCGATGTTCAGTGGGTTGCATCTAAGGCGATTGCCGATGCAGTCAAGAGCGCAAACGCAGTCAGTGGAACTGTGATTGTCATGGATCCAAAGACTGGTGCAATCGTGGCACATGCAACGGCTCCAACATTTAATCCAAACAATACAAAGAATGTACCTCTTGCTTTGATGCGCAACCCATCTGTTCAAGATGTCTACGAACCAGGATCAACTGGAAAAGTCATGACAATGGCTGCAGCTCTTGAAGAGAAGACAATTACTCCAACTACAGTATTTACAGTGCCTTACATGCTCAAGCGTGGTGGTTCACCTTTCCACGATCACGAACCACACCCAACTCAGCACCTGACATCTTCCGGAATCCTCGCTGTTTCAAGTAATACCGGAACAATCAAAGTCGGCGAGACGATGAGCAATGACACGCTCCATAGCTACCTCACTAGATTTGGAATTGGATCAAAGACAGGTTCAGGACTTCCAGGAGAATCTGCAGGCTTGCTTCGTCCCGTCTCTAACTGGTCAGGAACAACTGCACCAACTGTTGCATTCGGTCAGGGTTATTCAGTAACAGCTATGCAGGCCACGAGCGTCTTTGCAACGATTGCAAACAATGGCGTACGCGTCTCACCAACAGTTATTGCCGGAACAAGTGATCCATCTGGACACTTCACTCCAACTGCAAATCGTTCAAGTGTGCGCGTAGTTAGCGAAGATACTGCAATCAAACTTCGCCTTATGATGGAGAGCGTTGTATCTGCCCAAGGAACTGCGCCAAGTGCAGCTATTCCTGGATATCGCGTCGCAGGCAAAACTGGTACTGCGATGAGATACGACCAGAAGACAGGTCGCTACAGCGGTTACACCGCATCTTTTATTGGTTTTGCTCCTGCAGATGCTCCTCGCTATGTCATCAGCGTTACTTTGCAAGATCCACGTAATGGCCACTACGGCGGTTCACTCGGTGGGCCTGTATTTAAGAAAGTAATGACTTTCGTTCTTCAATCAGAGCACGTTGCGCCAACTGGCACCAAGGTGCTTCCTGTTGCTCTTACAAAGTCTGAACTCACTCGAGCTCGTGCAACACAGGTAAGTGCAAAGAAGCAATGATTCGCCCACTCGCACCGTTTAATGCGACCCTCGAAGATACGGCGCAGTTGATAGGTGCATCTCTGCACGGCGGCAATGTCACATTTACTGGTGTAACCCATGTTGATTCAGATGTTGAAGCAGGCGATCTCTTTCTTGCAATTCCTGGAGCACATGTTCATGGTGCGACCTTTGTTCAAGCAGCGATAAAGCGTGGAGCGGTTGCCGTCCTAACTGATGAAGCAGGTCTTGTTCACTGTGCTGGGATTCCAACCCTTGTTGTCAAGGATGTACGTACTGCAGGAGCACTTGCTGCTTCCTCTTTGTACAAATATCCAACGCGCGATCTTGTGAGCATTGGAATTACCGGAACTAATGGAAAGACCACAGTTTCAACTCTGCTCTACCAAATCTTCGAAGCAGTTGGCCGCGAGACCGGACTTATTGGCACTGTTGAAACGCGCATCGGTGCTGAGGTTGTAAAGAGTTCACGCACAACACCTGAGGCAGCTGAGCTTCAAGCACTTGCCGCTGTCATGCGCGAACGTCATATGCGCCATCTAGTCATGGAAGTTTCCAGCCATGCGCTTTCTTTAAAGCGAATGAAAGGTAGCCACTTCTCAATCGCTGCCTTCACCAATCTTTCTCAGGATCATTTAGATTTTCACCACGATATGAATTCATATTTTGCAGCCAAAGCTCAACTCTTTACCTCTGAATATGCCGCACAAGGATTCATCAATATAGATTCACCATACGGTCAACGCCTTGCTACCGAGGCAGCGATTCCCGTTACGACTGTCTCGCGAGCAAATAGAGAAGCTACCTGGCACTTCACAGAGACTCACAACGTTTCTCGTGGAATTGAATTTAGTATTCGTGGCGCAGGCGGAATCTTGATTGAATCTCGCACCCGACTCTTCGGTGGATATAACCTCGATAACCTTTTGCTTGCTGTCGCTATCGCCGTTGAATGCGGAATTGATCCCATAGAACTTGCAGCAGTTATCCCAACGCTATCTGGTGCACCAGGTCGTCTTGAATCAGTTTCCCTTGGTCAGCGCTACGCAGCACTAGTCGATTACGCTCATTCACCAGATGCTGTAAGTAATGTGCTTGCAGCAGCTCGCGAATTTACGACAGGCAAAATTATTGCTGTTCTTGGTTGCGGGGGAGACCGCGATTCTTCCAAGCGTCCGCTTATGGGTGCAGCGTTATTGCAAGGCGCTGATATTGCAATCTTTACCAGCGACAATCCACGTTCTGAATCGCCAAGCGAGATACTTTCTCAGATGACTGCCTCACTTGCCTATAGCGCACCGTCTCAAATCATTGAAGATCGCGGCGATGCAATTCGCGCAGCCGTTGCACTCGCTTCTGATGGAGACACTGTCTTGGTTCTAGGCAAAGGACATGAAACCGGACAAGAAGTGGCAGGCGTAGTGTCGCCCTTCGATGATCGCATTGCGTTGGCACAAGCAATTGAGGCCAAGCCATGATTGCAATGAAGGCATCTGAAATCGCATCTGTTATTCAAGGAACTCTCCACGGTGAAGATGTCACGGTTACAGAAGCAGCCGTTATTAACTCTTCGGAGGCAATACCCGGTTCACTTTTCTTGGCAATCAAAGGCGAGAAAGTAGATGGCCACGACTTTGTAGCTGATGCTCGATCCCATGGCGCAGTTCTGACTCTCTCAACTAAGACAGTTGAAGGTCCGCACATCGTGGTCTCTGATGTTGTCGCAGCGCTAGGCAAGCTCGCACAACATGTCCGCAGTAATTTGCTCAACCTCACCGTTATTGGAATTACAGGCTCACAAGGAAAGACAACTACGAAAGAGTTATTGTCAGCAGTCCTCTCCTCAGCTGCACCAACTGTCGCGCCACATGGAAACTTCAATAATGAAATCGGCGCTCCGCTTTCTCTGCTTCACTGCACCGAAGAGACCAAATACTGCATCGTTGAAATGGGTGCGCGCCACAAGGGCGATATCGCGCACCTTTGCTCTATCGCACAACCGAATATCGGTCTTGTCCTCAAGGTTGGAACTGCCCACCTTGGTGAATTCGGTTCTGTAGAAGCAATTGCTGAAACTAAATCAGAACTCATCAGCTCTCTTCACGCCGAAGGAATTGGAATTCTAGGAACGTACGACGAATTCACTCCAAAGATGGCAGCGCTTCATAAGGGTAGGAACATCACCTTCGGTGAAGGTGCTGATTGCGATATTCGCGCTACTGATATTGAAGTCCGCGAAGGCCGTGCACATTTTGATCTCGTTACTCCTGAAGGACGTAGCGCAGTCGGATTACGCATTGTTGGGTTGCATCAAGTAGCTAACGCTCTTGCTGTAGCTTCCGTTGCAACTGTCCTTGGTTTCTCTCTTGATCAAATCGCTAGCGGTCTTTCGACTGCCGAATCTGCCGCCAAGTGGCGTATGGAAATTCACGAACTACCTTCACTCGTTCTGATCAATGATGCTTATAACGCCAGCCCAGAAGCGATGGCAGCGGCCTTGCAGACTTTGGTCCTCTTTGCGCAGGAGCGCGGGGGAGAGTCGTGGGCATTTGTAGGAAAAATGAATGAACTCGGCGAGTCATCAGATGCCGATCACGCAGGTGTTGGCACCCTTGCCTCAGAACTTGGAATCGATCATCTGGTCTGTGTTGGAGCCCCAATGTATGGAGCAAAGATTGCAGCAGATAGCGCCACCTCTGTTCATCTCTGCGCTGATAAGGCTGAGGCACTCAGTGTTGCAGCCAATATCAATCCCGGAGATGTTGCATTAGTAAAAGCGTCGCGATCAGAGAAGCTCGAAGAGCTGGCAGATTCAATTTCTGCACAGTGGATGGAAAAAATGAAAGCGAGTGAAGAGAACGCATGAAGCTGATTTTGATTGCCGGAGCTCTCGCTCTCTTCCTATCCCTCTTTGGAACCCCAGCACTAATTAAAGCTTTAGCCCGTCGCGGCTACGGTCAGATTATTCGTGATGACGGACCATCCACGCATCACACCAAACGCGGTACACCAACAATGGGTGGCCTCATTATTATTTTTGCTTCACTTGTTGCCTATCTTGTGGCACACGCTGTCACCCAAAGTGCTATCTCAACATCGGCAGTACTGATCCTCGGACTTGTCATCAGCCTTGGTTTTGTGGGCTTCCTCGATGATTACATGAAAATATCTCGTCAGAACTCTCGTGGTATCAGCGGCAAACAGAAGATCTTGGGGCAAGTGCTCTTCGCCTCAATCTTTGGTTATCTCGGAACTCGTTTTCCAGATAAGGATGGGCTAACCCCCATTTCGCTCAATCTCTCAACTGTGCGCGATACAAGCATCACTCTCGGAGTAGTACTTGTTGTCATTTGGATTGCTCTCATGGTTACTGCAACAAGTAATGGCGTGAACCTCACCGATGGACTTGATGGCTTAGCTACTGGTGCATCAGTCATGACTTTCTTGGCATTTGTTCTCATTGGCGTCTGGGAATTCGGTCAGAGCTGCGCAGTTACTGCTTCAGCAAACTGTTACAACGTGCGCGATCCACTTGACCTCGCAGTTCTTGCCGCAGCATTTGCTGGTGCATGTACGGGCTTCCTTTGGTGGAACGCATCTCCTGCAAAGATTTTTATGGGAGATACCGGTTCACTCGCTCTCGGCGGAGCACTTGCAGGTCTAGCTGCCTCCCTTCGTGTTCAGCTTTTGTTGATTCCACTGGGCGGACTCTTCGTCATCATTACTCTTTCGGTTGCACTACAAGTGCTCTACTTCCGAATTACTGGTGGAAAACGCCTCTTTAAGATGGCTCCGCTGCAACATCACTTCGAGCTTATGGGCTGGGGCGAAGTCACAATCGTGCTTCGCTTCTGGATCATCGCCGGACTTAGCGTTGCCCTTGGCCTTGGGCTTTTCTATACACAATGGGTAGCAAGCTAAAACTCTCATGGCACAAGCTCTCTATACAAACCTCGATGGCAAACGAATCCTCGTTGCAGGTGCAGGTGTTACGGGTGCTGCTTGTGCGCGTGCTTTAGAAAAACGAGGATCAGTAGTCACTCTTGTCGATGAGAAAGTATCGTCGCTCGAAAGTTTCAAAGTCATCACACCGGATGCAGTTAATTTCTCCAACTTTGATCTCTTATTAGTTTCTCCCGGATGGCGCGAAGATCATCCTGTTGTGCTAGCTGCGCGCGCTGCACGGATTGCTCTGATTAACGAGGTTGATCTTGCCTGGAGTCTTAAGCCCGCAGGTCAGAAATGGATTGCACTCACAGGCACCAACGGCAAGACAACGACAGTCGAACTCACAGCCGCAATGCTACGTAGCGGAGGATTTCACGCAGTTGCTTGCGGCAATGTCGGTACAACAGTGATTGAGACTGTTGATTCAATTGAAAACCACGACTTTCTTGTTCTCGAACTTTCCTCATTCCAGCTACATTGGTTAGAAGATGCCCAATTCGTATCTTCAGCAATTCTCAATATCGCACAAGATCACGTGGATTGGCATGGCTCATTTGATGCCTATGCAAAAGCTAAGTTATCAATCCTCGATAAATCCAGTACAGCGATTCTCAATGCAGAAGATGGCGAAATCGTCTCTCGGACTACGCACTGGCAAGGACGTAAAGTCTTCTTCTCACTCGATACTCCGGCACCCGGTGAAATCGGAGTAGTCGAAGAACTTCTGGTCGACCGTGCCTTCGTTGCAGATCCGCAAGAAGCTGCGATGATTTCTGAACTTATTGAAGTGACGCCAACCGTTCCACATAACGTTTCAAATACATTGGCAGCAGCTGGTCTTGCTCGCACCGTGGGAACATCACATGAAGCTATTCGCTCAGCGATTCAAGAGTTCACACCTGGTCGCCATCGCATCGAAAAAGTATGTGAAAAAGATGGCATCACATGGATTAATGATTCAAAGGCAACCAACCCTCATGCCGCTTCTGCCTCAATCATGTCAGCGCTCTCAGTCATCTGGGTTGCTGGGGGATTAGCAAAAGGTGCTGCCATGGATGAACTCGTTGCTCGCATCAAATCTCGTGTCAGAGTTGCAATACTTATCGGTGAAGATCGAGAACTGATTGCGAAAGAGTTAAGTGAGAAGGCGCCACATATCGAGTTAATTCGTGTGGATGCGCCTGCGGATTACGTAAAAGGTGGAGCAAGTAATTCTTTGATGGAAGAAGTTGTGCGCGCAGCGCATGCGAAAGCACTTTCTGGAGATACCGTCCTTTTGGCTCCTGCATGCGCATCAATGGACCAATTCATCTCCTACGGCGATCGCGGAGATAGATTTAAAGATGCGGTTGAGAAGGTTGTTATCAATGGCTAATAAGACCGCTTCGACATTTTTGGCAAAGCCAGTAAATCATCTCTATATGTTGCTGGTTAGTGCTGGCGCTCTCACCTTCATCGGCTTGATCATGGTCTTTTCTGCCTCATCTATCAGAGCAATTGATACTCAAGGTAGCGCTGCATCCATCGTTATTCGTCAACTTCTCTTCGTTGCAATCTCTATTCCACTGGCAGCTTATTTATCCAAATTATCCATAGTTCGATGGGAAATCATTGGCCGCATCGGGCTTGTTGCCTCTATCGCACTTCTTGGGCTGCTCTTAATTCCAGGACTTGGCAAGACCGTGAATGGAAATACCAACTGGATCAATCTCAAATTTTTCGACGTTCAACCCAGCGAATTTGCTAAGTTACTTATGATCTTGTGGGCTAGCTATCTGTTTGCTCGTAAAGAGAAGTCGGGTCGTCACAGCACAAATGTGGTCAAGCTAATTGCTCCAGGATTTCTCATCATCATGGCAATGATTATGTACGGCCACGATCTTGGTACAACTTCCGTTGTCGCTGCGATTCTCGCTGGCTTGCTCTTTGTCTCTGGTATTCAACTTCGAATCTTGGGTTGGCTTACTGCGGCAGGTGCGCTTGCATTGACATTTCTAATTGCGACATCGGGATATCGCGCACAGCGCTTCCTAGTATTTCTCAACCCATTCGCACCCGAAGATTATAAAAATATTGGATGGCAACCTGCTCATAGCTTGCTCGGTTTAGCAACAGGCGGACTCTTTGGTGTGGGTCTAGGTGGCAGTCGTCAGAAGTGGGGAAATCTCCCTGAAGCGCATACAGATTTCATCTTCTCGGTAATTGGCGAAGAGCTCGGTCTCGTTGGAACGCTTACTGTATTGATTCTCTTAGCTGTTCTTATCTACTCAATCTTCCGCATTGCACTACGCGCACAGGACCCAATGGTTCGTTTTGCATGCGCTGGTATCGGTATCTGGATTACTGTGCAGGCATTTCTCAATATCGGCTCAGCAACGAGCGTTCTCCCTGTTGTTGGTGTCACTCTTCCTTTAGTCTCATATGGTGGCTCTGCGCTCGTTGCAACTCTCTGCGCAATTGGTTTCGTTGCAGGAGCTGCTTTGCGTGATCCTGCAGTGCGCAAAGAAATCGTAAAGAAGCGAAGCAAGTGACCCGCGTACTTTTTGCTGGCGGCGGTACAGCCGGACATGTTGAACCTGCGATTGCAGTTGCACGCGAATGGCGTAATCAGCATTCAGATTCTGCGATTACTTTTGTCGGAACACGTAACGGCCTTGAATCTCGCCTCGTCCCTGATGCTGGCTTTGATATTCGCTATATAACAAAGGTTCGTATCGCTCGTCGACTTTCACCATCTCTTCTCGTTGTACCATTTTCACTTCTTCGTTCCGTTGCGCAATCTGTTGCTTTAATGCGCAAGAATGATCTTGTTGTGGGTTTTGGGGGATATGTCTCTGCTCCGGCATATATCGCTGCAGCTATCACCCGAACTCCCATTGTCATTCATGAGGCAAATGCACGTCCTGGAATCGCTAACCGACTTGGCGCACTCTTTACTCCACACACAGCAATTACTCACTCGATTGGTTCGGGAAAACTCTCTGAATCACTTCTTGCAGGTTTGCCACTTCGCGAAGATGTGGTCAATTCTTATCGGTCAGCATCACATGATTGGCAGAAAGCGCGCGTTGAGGCAAAGCGACAACTTGGTTTTGATACAACAAAGCCACTCATCTTTATCTTTGGTGGCTCACAAGGTTCGATAGCCCTTAACCAAGTCATTTCCGAATCACGTTCGGCGCTGCTTACTGATGGTGTTCAGATACTCCATGGAATTGGTGCTCGCAATGAAGTTCCTTCAGATGTGGATGGATATCAAGCCCGCGGCTATATCACTGATATGGCCACTGCGTATTTAGGAGCTGACCTGATCATCTCTCGAAGTGGTGCGGTGACATGTGCTGAAGTAAATACATTGGGACGTTTTGCACTCTTCATTCCTTTGCCAATTGGCAATGGTGAACAAGAGCTCAATGCACGAGATCTCGTATCTCAATCTCGCGCAGAAATACTTTCTCAGAAAGAGTTCACAGCTTCTTGGCTCACCTCAAATATCAAGCGTCTTCTTACTCAAAG